>JAPZAS010000003.1 GCA_027460525.1 Candidatus Methanoperedens sp. | reverse complement strand
CTTCAATAATTCTCTTTCTTAGTATTCTCGAATTCGCTTGCCTCTTTAGTTAAAAAGTATCCCATTACTGTCCTGATGCTGACTGTTGCACCAAGAAAGAGTATCTCCTGCTGACCAGGCGCAACGATCGTCTTTAAGATGTCACTGGCAATCAGGAAATCTAAGCCGAATACTATCTTATGTGTAAAATCTCTGCGAATGTCATGATAATCGAGATCTATGGACCTTCTAATTTCCCGGTTTAAGGTTCTGATTATGGTTAGGGCTCCTCCATAAAGTATGATAATTGCACCAATATATGCAAAAACCAATGATGATACATCGATGAATCCTACCATAATATTAAATTATATTTGAACCTATAAAAAAGGTTGCCAGGGAATTAAGAGCGCCGACCCGCGCGCCGGCATTCGGGTGGGGGCGGGATGCGCGGGTGTCTGTTTGTGTCGGCGCGCATCATCCTAAATTAAACAGCGAACTCATACGAACTCGATTGAACATTTAGTAAGTTCTTCTTTGCGTCTTGAGACTGTCGGAAAGCCCTATTTTTGAGGGCTTATGATTCAGTCTAAATTTGGTCGGTCGATTCGTAGCGGTTTAGCTACGGCAATATTTTTGGATGTTTCAATTTTGGCACTTTTCCGACAGTCTCATTCATGCTATAGTATCTGAGCTTCAAGCCCACCCTTATCAGTCGATAACTCTAATATCACAATACCCGCTCTGGTCTCTTTCTGCGGCTTTTTACCTTCAATATTCATCTTTATTTCCGTTTTATCCATATTGGCGTTGTATTTTGCCTCGGCGTCGAAGAGCTTCTGAACTTCAATCTTTTGATCCAAGTCTTTGAGCGCACCCTTCTCATCAGAGTAGTCCGCCTGTATATTGTTCTTTGGCGCTGCTATAATTGCTCCGTAGTTGTACTGCATGCTAATGATTTCGACCGCAGCTTCCTTTCCCTCCTTCTTATGCTTCAAAACGAGCACGAGGGAGTTGTTGGCTTGATTTAGCGTGTACTGCCTCAGTTCCCAGCCTTTTTCGCTATCTTTGTTCGCCTCTTTCTTATCCTTTGAGGGCAAGGTTACGTAGTTTGCCTCGATTCCAGTCTCGTTGTTGTAAACCTTGTAATCCTTCGAGGTAGTGTTGAACCCGATGGCTGCTTCTGGGGCAGGAGCTTCTTGGGCAGGAGCTACATTAATTTGTGTAGAATATTTATTATTTGCTTTATTAACCTCATGAATAGCATTAAAAGGGTCTGCTACAATCGAAATATTGACGGCTCCATTTGATCTTATCGGATAATAGAACTCCATGTGTTTACTTGACCCTGAGGAAAGATTTATAGTCCCATTACTTATATTAATCCCGTTTACTAAAAATTCAACAAAGACTCCTTTTACGTTTTCCATACCCTTGTTTGTAATTGTAGCGTTTATTGTCAAGTTCCCGAAAGTTTTGTTTTCTCCATATATTCTTACTCGGTCAATAGAGATATCCGGGTAGGTACTTATAAATCCGTATAATGGAGAATAGGTAGTATTGATGAGGAGGATATGGCCAGAGATTGTGTAGCTCGAATTAGGAAGGACGGTCGTGCCTAATCCCTTGTTGTAGAATAACTCTTTTGACTTTGTTGCAATAAAGGGATACTTGGGTTTAGGGATCTTAATCATTATAGATGCATAGTTCGAATTAGGTCCAAGGTACTTTTTAAATGATACAGGATTGATGTAAACGTATCTTCCTAATGAGTTATAAGTTGTCCCGTTCATTTCTAAGTCGAGATTTTCAAACAAAGATATTCCTGGAGGCGAAGTTGGACTGATTCCAGGAGCGGTAACATTACTAAGCAGAACAGTAATATTTCCCAACCTAAATTCGACATCGAAGGATGCATCTGGCGTGATTTCGTCTATTACTGAACCATTTCTATAATAGGTGATGTTGTACGGTAATGTTATTTTATTCAGCCTGAAGTAATCACTGCTGACATTCCTTTTAATGGTGAAAGTTCCTATATCCTGCACTGCTCCATTACTATTAATGTTATCATAAGCTTTTACCCGAAGGGTGTATAGACCTACAAATTTAGGTATCCAATATGAAATGTATAGATCTTCACTCCGATTATAAGGCATTAAATAGGTTTCAGTTCCATAATTGCTATTAATCTCAAGGAATACCAAGGGTTTTCTGCCTATACTGTCTGTTGCATTAACTACAATTTTGTAGATACTTTTACCATTTACATTTAAAGGTTCGTATGAGGCGGATAATATCTCTGGATGGATACTATAATTAATTTCATATAGTGCTGATTCATTCACTTCTGTGATGTTAGTAATATTTATTGACAAGTTCGAGGTTGCCTGGATATTTATTGATGAAACATTCTCACCACCTGGCAATGCATTCAAATATCCAGAAGGGAGTGATTCATTGGAGGCGTGTATTTTAAACTTCAATAGAGTTCCTTGAGTAATATTCCCAACAACGGTGGTTTGGGCAGAGGAATTTGTCGAATTATCGAACTGTGATATCGAGAGGTTGTATGTTTCCGTTAGGTTCTCTGCCTGTCTTGCATCCATAAATGCCGTAATGCCAAGATCAGCGGGTACAATGATTACCTCTTTATAGGTCACGTTATCTATTGTGGAATTTTGCAGAATTAGAGCTCCAGGTATGTTATTGGAAGAACTGTTTGTTGTGGAATTGAATCCTACAATTCGGCCGTATTGATCAACTACCTGGATATGCAGGTCATGCTGCCCAAGGAGTTCAGAAAACTCGACAATGGTGGCATTGAGTAATTTTCCCGTGATATTCAAATTCCTAAACTTTGAACTAATTGCATTTTCTATCTGGGTTTTATCAAACAAAACTGAAAGATATTTGTAGGACAGGTTATGTAAATCATAGTCTTTGTGAGGGTTCTCAATAATTGGGTATGCTATCCAACCTTCAGGAATCTTATCGGTTGTGATGCCGCTCTCGTATAATTTTTCTTTCAATAGATCCGTCGTCAATCTTATGTCTATCCCTCCGCCAGCGATGGCTTTTATTTTAAGGGGTAATTCAAGGATATTACTGTCTCCTGTAATCCCTGATTTTTCATAAGTGCTCTTTATCGGACTGGCGGATATCTCGTCTAACATGGTTTGAGGGGATAATGTTATATCTTCAATATTGGTCTGTGAATTAACAAAATTCTGGGTAACTGTCCCACTAACCTTTGAGATCTCAGAAGATGGGATTGTATAGCCTGTTTCGCTATCCGCTTCCTTTCCTATCCCTCCTAAGAAAAGTGTCTCTGGGGTGCCTGTTATATGTGTCGAGGTATCTGATTTGGAGAGCTTCAAGGAGTCAAATTCTCCATTAAAGTTATACACTGCTGTTGATCGGACTTCGCCTCCAGTAGTATTATCCCATGCTAAAACCGAACTCCCAAATTCCCATGGCGAATATAAAGAAATTTCCCTTTTTTGATCGGCAAAGTTATCTGAACCTTCTATTCCAACGCCAGCGCTACCTTTTATTCCAACTTTATCATAAGGCATGCCGAAATATGCTTCACCTTCGCCGCTAAGTCCCACGCCGATCTTGTTAAATTCTGCATATGGCTTAATAGGATTCTGGAGCAGGTTGCCTATGATTGGTTCATAATACACCGGTTCGATGGGATTTAGAAGGTCTGGTACGACCAAGATACCGGTTCCATAATACAAGTCAGCTCTGGTCAGGTCATTTGATATCGTTTTGAACCCGTATCCATGACCTTCATTGATGTGCACATTCTCTCCAATATCAGCACTACCAACCGTTAGTGGTCCTAAAGCAGCGCTAGGTGGACCGACATTTACTACTGCAGTTACCTCTCTGCTGGTTTCTAATCCTGCGTCTGTGCCCAGAATGTCTTGATTAGTAAAAGTCCCATCACCATTGTACCTCATCGAGATTGATCGAGGTGCGCTTTCCCCAATGGATCCACCAACAGTGCCAGTATCTCCACTTACTGTAACTTGAGGGGTAAAGCCAATTGATAAGTCAAACCTGTCATAAGTAGCTTTGAAAAAGTATTTTTGAGGAGTTGGAGTTGTTTGGTCGTTGACCTTATCAATGAAAACCGTGTACGAACCAGTAGCCGGAAAATTGACATCGATTTCTGCTGAACCAGTGTAATCCGCTTTGTCTGTGATAACCTGAGGAACAGGCCCCTCTACTTTTAGACTCAAATTTGCATTTGGTGCTGTGCTGTAGTAAAAATGAACCTTGCTATCTTTCATTATATTTGTTGGATTGGCAAGATCAGTCGAATAGAAATCAGAATATAACAAAATCGAAGTTGATGGATCTAAAGTAATGTTAGTTAAGGTACTTCCTCCGTTCGTGAATGTCTGACTTGTCGGGGTGCTGTTAAGGTAGCCGTCCTTTGCTGCCACGTAAGTATATGTCCCATCTGCCGGCAGGGTCATGCTATAATAGCCCGTACCATTTGTCAGGACTGAATTGGCATAGGTACCGTTATAGATGGTGACTGTAGCTCCTGAGATGCCTGCGCCCATGTTGTTGAAGACGTAGCCAGAGGGGGCGAAAGTTTGGGTTGATGTTGGTAATGCCCATGTCGGTTCAGGGGAAACAAAATTACGAACAAGAATCCAGTCATATTGTGCTGAACCAACTACACCATCATAATATGTAGACCAAATTGCAGAGCCCATAACAACAGGCATAGCATTCGTCGGAATATTTGCAGCAGTAGAATATGCGTATAGCTGAGAATCATTTTCATATACATAAACAGTACTTGTCAGTCTTCTAAGTTCATCTATGACAAAAGTGGTCCTAGGGTTAGACGATGTAGAACCAAAAACTGGCTCTGCTCTATGAGAAGAATCTACAGCCGTATCGAACATCAGAGATCCCAGATTAGCATAAGTAGACCAATCCAATACTGTATAATCCTGATAAGGATCTGCTATTGGTCTGCCTGTGCCATCTGCATATCCTACATACCCCTTATCTCCACCAGTGTCATAGGCATCGGTATCTATTTTCACTCTTGTACGCACGCATGTATTTACACCAAATGTTTGTATCGACCTGATATATGTTCGGTCATACGTAGCTAGGACTAAAATCCCACCCGAAATATACTGGTCACCTTGATTTACAGTCCACTTATTTGTGTCAATGCTTGATCTGGTATTAAAATCGTCAAAAAAAGGAAATGTTGCTGTGCCGTTGCTTGCGCTTATGGCTGAAGGGTTGTCGTAGTAGAGATAGATGCTTGTATTATTCGGGCTTGCAGGTATTGAATCAACCTCAATCCAAACGGTAGCATTTGTTCCTGATGTGTAAGATTCTATCCAATAGTCCAGCAGCGTAACCCCGTCAGATTTTGTGAACCTTAAATCACCAAAATCGCTCCTTGTATTGCCTCCGAGATAGACAGCACCCGATGTATCGTTTCCAGTGCTGTTATAGAGCGTGAGGTTCATCTGGTAATTTGTCTGCGCACCAGCGGATGTGCCGTTGATTGTCTTTTGCTTTCTGTAGTTCCAGCCTGAGAGGAAGCCCGCAGATGCCATTACAGTCTTATCATTTGGTTTGTTTAAATCACGGTTGATTCTGTTAGCAGAAATATTGATTTGATGTTCGCCTACTGTTAGAGGAACCGTAATATTGTAAGCTGCTGACTTTGACGATCCATTTCCTAAGAGGTTTCCAACAAATGTATCATTATTAATATCTCTACCAAATACCGAGGCATTGGTTGAAACATTTACAGTTGAACCTTCAGCGGTTACGACAGTATTTCTTATCGTCGGTGTTAAAGTGAATTTACCTCCTGGTTGGGCATTAATTACATCCAGTGCTTCTATTTCAAGTGAAGGTTCAACATAAAAAGCATTTGCACCGCGTCCCGTATTTTTATTATCATGATAGTATTCTGTCCATACTGAATTTGCTGATGCCTGCCCCGACAACAGCACCAGAAGCACTATTGCCAAAAGAAAAACCGATATTACGTCTCTATTGATCTCTCGCATAAATCCCTCAAATATAGCCTTTCCTTTTGGATTGATGTATTGTACTTTCCAAGATGACCCTTACTTTCATTGGTGCCGCAGCAATGCCCACATAAAGATAGTCAGATATAAAGTTCCTCGAACCTGTTGAGATTGGATGCCACTGGCTCAAATTTGTATTATAAATAGCAGGGTAAACGAATCTGAACGCATACCCCCCGCCTAAGCTCTGATCTTCAGAAATGCCAAGTATGCTCATAACACATCCCGAATGGATCTGCTTTATACCAGTTCCATCCTTTGAATAAAACCGCACCCTGCTCGCATTGGACGCTTTCACAATCTTCGTGACGTCTTTCGCGATGCGATTGCGTCAGGAGTCTTATTGCCATGTCATGTTTCTCGCAATAAGGTGATACCATCATTTTATTCCTCTTTATGTTAACGACATGTCTTCCAGCTAGTATCTTAGCTCCAAGCCGCCCTTATCAGTCAATAGCTCTAATATCACAATACCCGCTCTGGTCTCTTTCTGATGCTTTTTACCTTCAATATTCATCGTTATTTCAGTTTTATTTGTATTGGCGTTGTACTTTGCCTCGGCATCGAAGAGCTTCTGAACTTCAATCTTTTGCTCCAATTCTTTGAGCATACCCTTCTCATCAGAGTAGTCCGCCTGTACATTGTTCTTTGACGCTGCTATAATTGCTTCATCGTTGTACTGCATGCTAATGATTTCGACCGCAGCTTCCTTCCCCTCCTTCTTATGCTTCAAAACGAGCACAAGGGAGTTGTTGGCTTGATCTTCTAGCGTGTACTGCCTCAGTTCCCAGCCTTTTTCGCTATCTTTGTTCGCCTCTTTCTTATCCTTTGAGGGCAAGGTTACGTAGTTTGCCTCGATCCCAGTCTCGTTGTTGTATACCTTGAAATCCTTCGAGGTAGTGTCAAACCCGATGGCTGCTTCTGGGGATGCTTTGGTGGTTGGAGGTGTTCTTGCAGTATCCTTGACATCTGTAAGGTTGATATTATCCACAATGTCAGCGCTTTGAATAGTTATAGTATAGTTAGCGTTGCTGGAAAGCCCTGTAATATTGTAATATGACCCGGAAGTGTTCTCCATAAGTATACTATCCAGGTATATCATTACGTAGCTAAAGTCTGCATCTTTGGGATTGTCCCACGTCCAGTTTATCCATGCACGGTTTAAACTGTCGTAACCAGTTTTATGAGTTAAGTTTGTTATAGCCGAAGGAGGTTCTGTGTCGTTGGCTAAGGAGCCGTTGTAATAAACCGTTCTATTAGCTATGGTACCAAACCCATAGTTGTCTATTGCCGTAACATTGATTATATTCCGACCTTCGTTCAGTGATAAGATTACATCCCAATTCTCCTGGCCTGCTTCGAACCCGTTTACGGTTACGTTTAAAATACCGCTGTCATCATAGGCTATACCTCTTACAATTATATTTTGCTTATTAAATATTTTGTTCTCAGGTGGATATTCTATTTTAAGAACTGGAGGCTCTGTATCCCTGATTGTTATGACTACATTTGATATATTAACCTGACCTGCGCTATCATTGACCAGAAGGGTTAGGTTGTGAACACCGGCAGAAAGATTTGCGATACTAAAGTTTCCATGACCAATCACATCGTCTCTGTCCGAGATCCAGGTCAGTTTATTCAAAGTTCCATCCTCTCTGTCAATACCGCTGCCGTTAAACGTTACCGGTTGTCCCTGATCCCACGTTGAGCCGTCAGCCGGAGATAATATGATAGCTGTAGGCGCATAATCAGTTTTTACTGTACCGGGCTGCTTTGTGGTGTCAATTATGCTTTTATTGTTCAGGTCGATCTGCATGGTATAATTTGTCTGAGTGATGTTTAATTGTAGGTAGGCTATTGAATTCCTGTTTATGGAAACATTATTGTAATTTATGGTTGTGGTAGAGTTTTCTGCCTTGCTCTCGATTGTGAAATTGAACACTGATTGGTTAGAAGTTATATTTTCCCTGCTGAAGTTTGATACGATTTTAATGCTGTAGTTTAAACTGGTATTGTATAAGAGTGCAAAAGCAGGTAAGGTTATGTTGCCCAGCTTGTATTCTTCAAAGTAATATGAGCCGGGTATGTTATTTTCTATATTCCCGGTAGCGCTCAACCCTGTATGCCTGCCAGATTCATCAAAGATGTGCAGGTCGGCGGGAGAGTGCAGATAGACGTAATTTACGGGCGTGCTGTTTATGCCGGTCATCTTTACATCTGTTAATTTTATTTTATTTTTTATATCCTTATCTATACCTGAATCTACAATTAGGTATCCATAAGGAGTGTTATCATCTTTGGTAGCGCTTCTTGTCTGGACAAATAATGGATTTTCTAAAATTATGCATGAGGAGATAATGTTACCGTTACTAACCGTACCAGAACGATCATAGCAGTTGCCGTAACTGTCACCATCTTTATTAAAAATTTTAGATTTGTGGGTATGACCCGTGAGAACCAGCTTCACTTTTTTATTATACGTTAAATTAATAAATTGATCCCTGTTTTCACTGATAACATTGCACGAAAAAAATAAACATGTATCATCAATTGCAGGATGATGCATAAAAATAATTGTTTTTCCGTTCAGGATATTATCTCTTGTGAAGTTTCTTTGTTCAGGTGATAATCCAGAACCCGTTGGTTCAAACAATACTGTGCTAAGTGAAGAAGTATCGTATCCAGAATCAAGACCTATGAAACGGAAACTATTGTTGTCGAAATAATCACCGTCTTTATGCTTATACACACCACTAATATCATCACTAATAATATAGTTTCTATAATTATTCAGATTATTGAAACAGTCATACCCTAGAATCTCCGGACATGCAGTTTCAAATATATTTCGTGGATTCTCTTTCCCGCGTCTATCATGATTCCCAGGAACTATATATACTTTAATATTATTTTCTTTGAATTTCGAGATGCTCGTGATAAAATCAGTATATTGAGAAGCACTGTTCCATTCGACTAAATCGCCTGTTATCAATACAAAATCGGGTTTATGGGATATAACATCGTCAATTACAGCGTTGAATTTATAAATAGACG
Source organism: Candidatus Methanoperedens sp. (assembly GCA_027460525.1). NCBI lineage: Archaea > Methanobacteriati > Methanobacteriota > Methanomicrobia > Methanosarcinales > Candidatus Methanoperedentaceae > Candidatus Methanoperedens > Candidatus Methanoperedens sp. The sequence continues at coordinate 108,338 of JAPZAS010000003.1, read as the reverse complement.
TTATGGAAGATAGTAACGAGCATGCTAATGATTCTGAGTTATTCCAGCCACATAAATATGGGTTAGGTCCTATATGTACATCAGTTAATTGCACAAACCTAAACCCTTGAGAGAATTTTAAAACAAAATCATTAATTGGCGTTGCGTTCGATATTGTTTTGCTATCTGTAGTAAAATCAGCGTGACTAACATTTAAAGTGTAAACTCCATTCGGTACATTGGGAATTGAATACGCACCGGAAAGATTGGTATAATTATATAGAGTTTCATTGATTTTAACTAAAGCATGTGGCAAGGGATAGGTTTTCCCATCTACGCCCTCATAATATACATGACCTGATGCAGCGAAAGTTGATGGTGGTGTTGCTCCTACTGTCGAATTTAGAGTAATATTAGTCAGCCCACTTCCGCTATTCGAGAAAGAATCAGATTGGACGGTTCCGTTGTAATTTACTTTTGACGCAGTATAATTGAAAGTCCCATCTGATGGGACAGTTATATGATAATATCCAGTTGCGTCACTTATTGCTTGAATTGAGATTGTAGCATCCCAATAAACGACTGTTGCATCTGGGATTGGATGTCCTTGATTATCTAAGACATAACCGGAAGGGTTAGAGGGAACGTAAATTGGGTCTGAATAATCAGTAATTCTAAAGATAGCAGAAGCATCATTTATGCCATCTTCACTAACATAAAATTGTATTTCAAATGGATAAGTACCAACAGGGAAATATAAATTTTCTGTTGTTGGTGTCCCCGAATCATAATCTTCCCACGATAACACTCCATTTATATAGATTCTAAGGTCACTTTTATCATTATGTGTGCCCGTATCTCCAATTGATATTATTCTATGTTGAGCTTTTGTAATTGTGATAGTTTGTGTTAATTCTGCATGAGACCTTGAGCCTGTTGTAAAAACACCGCTATGTTTAATCCCATCTGTTGCACTATCATAACTAAATCTACTCTGTGTATCTGTTTCTGTGTAGTTAGATATATTAAATCTGACAAATGGAGGATTTGGATAAGATGCATTTACATTGCTGGTGATGATACTCATCAAAACCAGCATTCCTATTGCCATTTTTATATTGTTCATTGTTTTCTTTTTACCCCTGTATTAAATTTTTAAAACTTCCGAATAATGCGAGAATGTATAGGACGAAGACCAATCGCGTTAGCTGGGGAACGTATATTCTCATCCACATAAAGACATCTGCAAGAGTCCATGATACTCCCGAACATACCCGCTTGGGCATGTCGTTGTTTCATAACACATCCTGGATGGATCTGCTTTATACCAGTTCCATCCTTTGAATAAAACCGCACCCTGCTCGCATTGGACGCTTTCACAATCATCTTCGTGACGTCTTTCGCGATGCGATTGCGTCAGGAGTCTTAGTGCCATGTCATGTTTCTCGCAATAAGGTGATACCATCATTTTATTCCTCCTTAAGTTAACGACATGTATTATCCGATTCAATCGTTAACACCGAGTTTATAAATTTTATAATATATAATATTTATCCTTATATATATAACAATAATTATCATTATTACCATATATGAATCATTAGGATGTATAACCCGGCAAGCTGCTCACCAGCATGCCTGGAATTTCTCACGGAAAACGAGCAGCGAAATATCTTTTCTCTCAGAAACACTGTTTTTCTTGACCGGATGGCCAAGCGCGACTGCAGCTATACTTAACACCAATCCCTTCGAGCATATTTATATTCACGAGGTGCATCCACTAAAACAAGGATTGAAACTCTCAAAAATGAATGTGCTTCAACCTTTTCTCAATAATCCCAGGCCATATCGAAGCGGACACTATCATCGAGAGTATGAACACGAACACCATGCCACCGTACACATCCACGCTCGTGTACATGGGATTCTCCCGTACTTTTGCCGCTGCAAGTACATAGAATATAAGCACAATAACAAACGACGTGGCAAGGCTTGCAAGCACGCTGTAGTAACCCTCCTTTTTCTCCATTAATATCACCTCTTTAACTTGATGCGCTTCATTAAAAGCGTGTTCGTGGTAACAGAAACCGAGCTTGTAGCCATTGCTGCGGCTGCAATTGCGGGATTAAGCAGGAACGGCGGGTGTGTGAAAGGATACAGAATACCTGCTGCTATCGGGATACCAACCGAGTTATAGAAGAATGCCCAGAAAAGGTTCTGCTTTATCTTATTTAGCGTAAGCCTGCTCAACTGTATGGCAGCGGCTACGTCCCGCAAATCGTTCCTTATGAGCACTATCTGGGCAGACTCAATCGCAACATCGGTGCCGCTCCCTATTGCGATGCCAACATCGGACTGCATGAGCGCAGGGGCGTCGTTGATGCCGTCCCCCACCATAGCCACCTTTCTGCCTTCTGCCTGGAGTTTCTTAATCTCGATAGCCTTGTCCTCCGGAAGCACCTCTGAAAGCACCCTGTCAATCCCAACCTGTTTTGCAATAGCATTCGCCGTCCTCTTATTATCACCTGTAATCATGGCAACCGTGAATCCCATCTCATGAAGGGTTCGTACGGCATCCGGGGATGTTTCCTTCAGCGTATCAGCCACGGCGATTATGCCTGTCAGCTCGCTGCCTTTTGATACCAGCATGACAGTCTTTCCATCATGTTCAAGCTCTTCCATCCTGCCGTTCAAAGACGTTATATCAAACCCGTTTTCTATCAAAAGTTTTCTTGTACCTATGAGGACTCTTTTTCCCTGGTATTTCACTTCCACGCCGCGTCCAGGTATCGCCCTGAACCCCTCTGCATCAGGAACTTCTATGCCTCGCTCCTTTGCTCCTTTGAGTATAGCCTCGGCAAGGGGATGCTCAGAACCCTTCTCTGCAACGGCTGCAAGCCCAAGCACTTCGTCCTCGGTGCCTTTTACAGCAATAACATCGGTAAGCTCAGGCTCGCCTTTTGTAAGGGTGCCTGTCTTGTCAAACACGATGGTATCCAGCTTCTGCGCCCTCTCAAGTGCCTCACCGCCTTTTATCAGTATGCCGTTCTCGGCTCCCTTGCCTGTACCCACCATGATAGCCGTCGGCGTTGCAAGACCGACCGCACACGGGCATGAGATTATGAGAACGGTGATGGATATCAGCAGCGAGAAAAGGAATGGAGAGGTAGCCATACCGAAAGTGGCCGGGACATTGAAATATTCAAATCCGATAAAGAACCAGAAAAAGAAAGTAAATAGAGCAAGCGCATGCACTGCGAGAATAAAATGTCCCGCAACTATATCCGCGAGTTTCTGTATGGGCGCCTTCTGGGTCTGAGCGTCTTCAACCAGTTTGATTATCTGGGCAAGGGCGGTGTCCCTGCCCACCTTTGTAGCTTCGAACCTTATCATGCCTGTCTTGTTAATGGTTGCACCGATAACTTCTGAACCTGTGCTTTTCTCAACAGGTATGCTCTCACCTGTAATCATGGACTCATCCACTGCAGTCAAACCCTCTATCACCCCGCCGTCCACAGGTATTTTCTCGCCGGGTCTTACCACGACTATATCATGGACCTTGACATCCTCCACAGGAATCTCCTTCTCCTCGCCGTTAACAAGGATGCGCGCGGTCTTTGCCGCAAGCCCCATGAGCTTCCTTATTGCTTCCGATGTCCTTCCTTTTGTGAGCGCCTCAAGGTACCTTCCGAGTACGATGAACATAATAAGCAGCGCAGCAGTATCGTAGTACGTGTGCTTATATGCCCCGCCGAGGTCAAGGAAAGTGCCTGCAACACTGATTACATAGGCTGCTCCTGTTCCCGTGGCTATCAGGAGGTTCATGTCCGTGACGCCGTGTTTCAGGCCTTTATACGTGCCTTCAAAGAACTGGCGCCCCGGGAAAAGCATCACTATTGTTGCAAGGATGAAAAGCAGATAATCGTTTTTCAAAAATCCGGGCACAAATCCCCAGCCAAGGTTGCGTCCCATGTCGCCAAGTGAAATGGGAATTGCAAGCACAAGGGCGATGATAAAATTTATTTTCTGCCGTTTTATTTCCTCTTCGCGGGCTCTCTGCTCCCTGTCTGCATCGCCTTTTCCGATTTTTTCAGAAGCAGTATAGCCCACACCCTGGATTACTTTTTTTATATCTGAAACTGCAATAATCTCCGGGTCGTAAACTATCCTTGCCTGCTCAAGCGGAAAGCTCACGCTTGTTGAGGTTATACCTCTGGTCTTCAACAGTGCTTTTTCGATATTGGAGGCGCATGCTGCACAGTGCATGCCCCCGATTTTAAGCATTGTCTCGCTTTTAGCCACGCCGTATCCAAGAGATGTGATGGCATTCTCAAACGCTGCTCGATTCACCAGCGCAGAGTCATACTCGATGCTTGCTTTTTCGAATGAGAAATTGACGGACGCTTTTACTACGCCCTCTATCCTGTTCAATGCCTTCTCAATATTCTGGGCGCATGAGGCGCAGGTCATACCCGTAATATTAATCGAGGTTTTTTTCAACCCTGCCACTTGCGATACTTTTGCCTCTGGTATAATAATCACAGGCTTAATCGGTATCGGGCAGGCTTCCCCATCTTCGATCACTTCATAGCTTGATGCCATAATGGCTTTCTTTATGGTTTCAAGGTCTGTTATTGAGGTGTCAAAGGAAACCTTTACCTCACCCTTCTTAAAATCCGAAGATGCCTTTGTCACTCCTTTTACACTCAGTGCAGCATCACTCACTGTTTTTTCGCAGTGGCCACACATCATGCCTTTGATTTTTATTATTACGTCATCCAAGGATAATTCTCCGAACTTTTAGAGTTATATATCCCCATCAGTTTATGTCTGTTATGGTTTGAAAAATGAAAAAATACATGCTTCGTTTAAACAGACTCTCAGGCGATATCTTTGGTGGTATCTATCTGGACACCATCGCCTACCTTGAACCGTATCATTTCTACTGTCGGTACTCTGCCCCTTATCTTTGGTATTGACAGCCGGTTAGAAATCTTATCCGAACTTTTATCAAGCTCGACGTCAAAAATCACATCGCACGATTTCAGGATTTCATTTTCAAGATTCTTCTGGTGCGTATCCTTGAGACCGTATAAAAAGGCTAAACAATTGAGTGTCTTTGTTGCCTCATAAATCATATTTATCAGCCGCTTTATTGCGCCGGGATTAATGTTCAGGTTCAGATAAAAAGAAAACGAATCGAAAATTATATTTATATCCTCTTCTTCTTCTGCCATTATTTTTTTCAGGTTATATTCCGTGAATTCCACAATCTTGGCATCCACAAACTCATTCCCTGTATTGTCAACCATTTCCCCATGGGATGTGAAATAATATTCGCTATAGATATCCACAAATATGATATCCTTGGTTTTAAATCCGAACCCCTCGATGTCATGCAATACATACATGGGGCGCCTTCCATTTGTGAAATAATAGGTTTTGCGGGCCTGTGAGAATTGGTATAGGAACACTTCTGCCATGGATTTGGCATCGGCGTATATGTATGCAACAGAACCCGATGGCAACCCGCCCCCCAAAGTCCTGTCAAGAATTTCTATCCCCGTGGTTCTATTCTGCGTTTCTTTTAAAATTGGAACTGCAGACGAAACTTCTTTTGTTAACGTTGCCACTAAAGAACTTTTTTTTCCATTGGCCATTTTCCTAACCTTTAGAAGTATTGGTTTTGTTGTTATATAAAGTTAACTCGGTGACCATAATTATGATAATCATCTATTTCTCCTTTTTGCAGATTTTTTTAAGAATTTCAAACACATTTCCATACCCCTTTTTGCGTTACCGCTTTCAGGATTTAACTTAAAAGCTAAGTCATAACATTTCATGGCTTCTTTAATATTCCCTTCTTTATAAAGCGCATTACCTTTATTGTTCAAAAATACATAATCGTTTGGATCGATTTGAATGGCTTTATCATAGCAAACCACAGCTTCATCAAATTTTCCTGATTTAATAAGCGCAAGCGCTTTATTGTTCCATGCAATTGCATTTCCAGGGTCTACCTGCAGGGATTTATCGAAAGAATCGATTGCATCTTCGTACCTCCCCATAGAATACATGGTATTTCCAATAACCAGATGTTCCAGTGATTCTTTAGAAATTTCCTGCTTTTCTGAATCTGGTTTATCCTCAGAAGTTTCAGGTTTAGCTTCGTTTTTACCAGACTCAATAACTGGCTGTTCTACTGGCTTGGTTTCAATAAGTTCTGGTTCTTCAATTTTTTCTATGATTAAATCCGGCTTCTCCAACGATGCCTCTGGTTTGATTTCAGGTTCAATGGCTGGTTGTTCAGGATTGGTTTCAATAAACGATTCGGTTTTCTCTTCCCCTGGCATGGAGGATGCGATTTTTTGTAAATCGACTTTTTCTTCTGCCTGCTTCATTCTTACTAATGCAGTCCCTTTATTACTCCATATTTTTTCAACTGTTGGATTTATCTCAATGGCTTTATCATACGATTCTATTGCCTCGGATAAACGATTGAGTTTAACAAGGGTTAATCCTCTGTTATTCCAGACAGCTTCATCCTTCGGATTTATCTCGATGGCTTTATCATAAACACGAAGCGCTTCTTCAAAGTTGCCGCTTTCGAATAACATATCACCCTTGCTACACCATGCAGCCGCATCTTTAGGATTCATTTCAAGCAGTTTATCATAATATTTAATGGCATCCGGGAATTTCCCGAGCTGTGCCAGTGCCATAGCTTTATTGTATATCACTTCTTCATCGTCAGGTTTGAGTTCGATTGCTTTATCATAGCATTTTATGGCTTCTGCATATCTGCCTGTTCTGGCAAGGGCAAGCCCTTTGTTATTCCATACCTCTGTTAATTTTGGGTTTATTTTAAGTGCTTTATCATAACACTGTATGGCTTCAGCATACATGCTGCTCTCAACCAGTGAATCGCCCTTATTGACCAATACGGGAACATCCTCGGAGCTAATCTTGGCATTATCCCGAGCAGTATCTCCCATGCGGCTGATGGAAGGGGTTTTCTTTTTCCCCAAAATCCTGTCATAAAATCCCATATCTCAGTTCCCTGTATATAGTGAACTAATTAATATTACTTATACTATTTAATGTTTATAGATTACTGCTTAAATCCTTAAGCTATCTTTTAATATGCCGGGAGCATTTCTCACTCCCATGAAATCCTTTGTCATCATCGGTCACAAGGCCGCAACCGCATCTTTTTCACTGAACGACCTCCCCGGTGCTGCAGGGCGCATGGACATTTTGTGCAGATGTGTTAATGCCGCACTCTTTCTCTCCCACGACTTGAGAAGAGATGTCCGCGTGCACCTTGTCCTCAAAGGAGGTAATCAACCGAAGCTCATTCGCTTCGATGGAAGCTCAGTCAGATACTTAAGCCCTGACGAGCGAAGTGCAGCCTCGCTTATAAAAAAGGCGCTTGAGAAAAATGCACAGGATTTCTGGACAGAATCCACCCCGGGAGTGAGCATAAGGAAAGGAGATTTTGGTGACTTGTTAGCTGAGTTGAAGACCTCGCATTTAAATACGGGGACTGATAAAAAAATAATCTATCTGCGTGAAGATGGAATAGACTTTCGTGGGAAAAAATTCGAAGCTCACGATGAACTTTTATTCGTGCTAGGTGACCATGAGGGCTTAACTGACGAGGAAGAGAAAATAATAGGCGGGTACGAGCATGAAATAGTGAGTGTAGGTCCTATCTCTTTGCATGCAGACCACTGCATCGTTTTGTTGCATAATGAAATGGATAGAGTAGAGAAACATATTTAGAACACCGCACATATTCAGAGCCGATGACAATTCTTGACACGGCGAGAAAAATCATAAAAGAAGGTACTATCTGCGACCACTGCCTCGGAAGGCAGTTCGCAAAACTCTCCACAGGATTATCAAACGACCAGCGTGGAAAAGCTCTATGGCTTGTGCTTGCCATGCAGGCAGGTGCAGAAAAAGATAAAGAGCTGCAGGAGGAACTTTCAAAAAGCTCCGGGAGCAAATGCTGGGTATGTAATAACCTGTTTAAAAATCTTGATTTGTGGGCTGAGAAAGCGGTAGAAGCGCTTTCTGATTATGAGTATGACAATTTTCTTGTTGGTACAAAGATGACAGGCCTATTATCCGAGAACGAGGAAATCGTCTGGGCTGAAAGCGAAACTACGTTTGCCGAACCGCTTAAAACCGAACTGAATCGCGAGGTGGGAAAAAGGGTTGAGAAAACAACAGGCAAGCGGGCAAACCTCAAAAAACCTCAAATTGTAGCACTTCTTGATCTTGAAAATGATACGGTTGAACTTGAAATAAATTCGTTATACATATACGGCAGGTATCGGAAACTTGTCCGTGGAATTCCCCAGACCAGGTGGCCGTGCAGGGAGTGCGCTGGCATGGGTTGCGAGCGCTGCGGCAACACAGGCAAGATGTATCAGGAGTCCGTGGATGAACTTATCAAACCCCATCTTATGGCGGCCGCGCGGAGCGAGGATACTGCTTTTCACGGCGCCGGGCGCGAGGACATAGATGCGCTGATGCTGGGCGAAGGCAGGCCATTCGTGGTCGAGGCGAAGAAGCCGCATATGAGGAGCATAGATTTAGACGTGCTCGGCAGGGAGATCAACAGCAAAGCGGAAGGAAAAATCGAGGTTCTGGGGCTCAAATTCGTTGAAAGCGAAAACGTTGAACAGCTAAAATCCATGAAAGCCGATAAGGTGTACCGTTTTAAGATAGAACACAATACAACCGAGGAAAAACTTAAATCATCCCTTGACATATTAAGCGGAATCCTCATCAAACAGAAAACACCCACCAGAGTGCTTCATCGGCGTGCTGACCTTGAACGAGCGAGGCTTGTACACCAAGCAGAGCTTGAATCATTTGATACAAATACCGCCGTGATTAAAGTAAATTGCGAAGGAGGACTCTATGTAAAGGAACTGGTTTCTGGCGATGGAGGGCGTACTGTGCCCAGCTTGTCATCGCTTACAGGAAGTGAGGCAAAGATTATAGAACTTGAAGTAATTAAGGTAGGTTAATAAACTCGGAGGAAATTATGGCAAAAACCCACGGAACAAGAAGGAAATCAAGATATAAACTCAAGAAAACAGTTAGAGAGAAGGGACTGTCTCCGATAAGCCGGTCGACGCAGGAATTCTCCGAAGGGGATATTGTAAACATCGATCTTGACCCGGGTATCCAGGATGGGATGCCGCACCCGAAGTTCCAGGGAAGGACAGGAAAAGTTGTAGGCCAGCGGGGTAGAGCCTATATTGTTAAAGTCAGAGACATTGGGCTTGTTAAAGAAGTTATTGTTCTGCCCGAGCATTTGACCCCGCAGAAATAACCGGTGGGAATAACGGAGGTGTCGCCTTATGATAGTGAAGCAGGTTATCAGTGAAGAAATATTGACTCTTGGCGAGGTTCGGGAGCTGCTCGATCAGGTAAAAAAAGAGAGAGAAACAGAGAACAAGGAGCTGGGATACGAGCTTCGAAAAGCAATGGCCCATGCTGAATCATTTTCCAAGCTTGAAGCAACAAAATCAAGGGAATTAATGAACGAGCTCCTGAAGCTTGAAAAAATGAAACCAGAGATAGCTGTCAGAATTGCAGACGTTCTTCCTATGTCCAATGATGAATTAAGGTCGATTTATGCAAAAGAACGTTATACCCTTAGCGAAACAGAACTTAAACAAATTCTTGATCTGGTAGCTAAGTATACCTGAAGCTATATAAACATCCATTCTAATTATATTAATAGTTGAGCAAGGAGACCTTCAACAGAGTGGTATTTAATGATAACCTTAGGGAAAAAACTGGAAAAAGAAGATATAGCCTATATTCTGGATTATTTACCTTATGGGCGTTCGGACGATACACGCCCTATGTACCAGAAGAAACCTCTCGTTCAAGGCGTGGGAGAGAAACATTTTGTTCTCATGGAGATGATACCGAAAGAGAACGTGGCACCAAAAACCCAGGACAAGGTTTATATAGGTGAGGGGGACCGTCCTGTGATTGACCATGTCAAGCGGCGTATCATGTATAATGAATTAACCCACGGCGCCCAGATGGAGCTTCCTACCATGGTAGAGAAAATAGTGCTTGCAAATGAAAATCTGTTTCTGTCCTTCTTCAACGAGGCCTACCCAATAACAACCCGCTTGCACATGCTTGAGTTACTCCCAGGAATAGGGAAAAAACTCATGTGGGGAATAATAGAAGAAAAAAAGAAGAAAGTATTTGCAACTTTTAAAGACCTGGTTGAGCGGGTGAAAGGTCTTCATACGCCAGAGAAGCTGATTGCTAACAGAGTTCTGGAAGAATTAAAGGACGATAATATAAAATACCGTGTTTTCACAACTCCAATGCCGCCTAAAAGATAATGAAATGGTATAAGAAAGACCAGCATTTTCTGGCAGATGCACGGATTATAAACAGGATAATCGAATACGGGAAATTAAATAAACAGGACACTGTCCTGGAAATAGGCGCTGGTTTTGGCAATCTAACGGAAAAACTCGCAGCAAAGGCGGGCAGGGTGATAGCAGTTGAAGCGGATGCCCAACTTGCCGCCTCTCTTAACAGGTGGGAAAATGTTGATGTTATAATAGGGGATGCCCTTAAAATAGAATTCCCTCATTTCAATAAAGTAGTATCCAATCTCCCCTACTCTATTTCTTCTCCTGTTACTTTCAAACTCCTGCAACACAAATTCGAACTCGGGATTCTGATGTACCAGTACGAATTTGCAAAGAGAATGGTTGCATTACACAACAGCAAGGATTACAGCAGGCTTTCGATATCGGTGCAGTATTATGCTGATGTTGAAATACTAGAAGCTGTGCCGGGTAGCGCATTTATCACTCCACCAAAAGTAAGATCTGCTATAGTAAAGCTTGTACCCCGACCTGCGCCGTATAAAGTGAAAGATGAGGATTTTTTCATGAAATTTATACGTGCGGTTTTTTCCCAGAGGAGGAAAAAGCTCAGGAATGCTATAATTAATAACGCAGGCATCCTTGAAATCAAGGAAACAGCCAGCCTATTAAAGAAACTCCCCGCTGATCTTATTGACAGAAGACCTGAAACCTTGCCGCCAGAAGAACTGGCAAGAATGGCTGACATTCTTGCTGAGGAAAGGATTTAAATACGGGAATAATCATTATAATAATTGGTGGTATCTGCGAACGCTATTCTAACCAAAAATCGTCCTATCCTATCCATTTGTTAAACGCAGATACCCTCTTTTTTTATAAAATATCCAGCAACATCCTCACGTCTCCAGGTGGATAACCCGAATAACTTTTACTGAAATAACCAAAAACTTCCACAGAATCCTCGAAAAACCCTTTGACCTTCATTCCCCAATTTTTTATATCCTCACTTCGATCTCTTTCAACTTTTCCAAGGGTTCCCTTTATTTTATTCCTGTCCCCTTCCCATCTGATGTAGGTGAAATCGGCGGTTATCGTGCTCATCTCGGGCATCCATGGATGGTCTATCAACACAAGTGCGACCCCATTATCTCTCAGCAGGTCATAGAATTTATCACCCAGCCACTTTTTATTCTTGATTTCCACTGCAAACCTGTGTCCTTTTGGGAGACCAGTCAGGAAATCCTTCAATATTCCAGACTTCTCAGGCGCAAAGCCGGGTGGTAATTGAATAAGCATGGGCCCGAGTTTATTTCCCAGCAATGACATATGTTCAATAAAGACCGGAAGCTCTTCTTCGCAATCCTGCAGCATTTTGATATGCGTAATTTTCCTTGGAAACTTAGCTGAAAAAATAAAATTTTGCGGTACCTCTTCTTTCCAGTTCCTTACAGTATCTCTAGATGGTATTCGATAAAATGTGTTGTTGATTTCAACAGTGCTAAAATTCTTTGCGTATTCGGTTAGCAGGTTTTCTGAACCCTCAGGATAAAAATTCCCTATCCAGAAATCGTAACTCCATCCCATAGTGCCTATATGCATTTTTTCCATCTCAATCACTCCCTTTGAATAATAGCCAGTTGTTCTCACCTGCTTTCTTGAACTTTACAAGCACATACCGACCTCTCATCTTTTCTCCCTCGACTACAAACTCAATCTTGTTCTCCCCCCAGGCAATGGATTCGTATAAACCTTTATCCCATATTTTCACAGTCCCGGCGCCGTACTGTCCTTCAGGGATAGTCCCTTCAAATTTACCGTATTCCAGCGGATGGTCTTCTACCTGTACAGCAAGCCTACGGTCATCGCTTTTTCCCGGAATCCCTTTAGGGACTGCCCAGCTCTTAAGCACCCCATCCTTTTCCAGTCTTAAATCGTAATGGAGCCTGCGGGCATGATGCTCCTGGACCACAAAGGATTTCCCGGAACCCATTTCCTTCGACATTGGAGGCTCAGTTGTCCTGCTAAAATCCCGCTTTGCGGCGTAATCCGAAAGAGAAGGTCGTATCTGGTCAATGGTACATTCAAAAGGATCCTTATCTTCCCTGAATCTTTTGAGTACTGGAATACGGAGCTTACCGTCATCTGTTATGGACTGATAACCCACTTCACACACAACAGCGGGTCTTAACCAGGTAATCTCTCTATCCATATCCACTCCAGGAAGTGTTTCTTCTTCCACCTTAAGTTTATCCAGGGACTGTTTCATATCTTCCATATCTTCCTGTGAAAAACCTGTACCGACTTTGCCAATAAAGACCGGCCCTGCCGCATCATACAATCCCAGGATCAATGCTCCGAAGGTTTTCTCCCTATTACCTTCACCCCTGGTATAACCGAAAATGACACAATCACATGTCTTTACCTGCTTTATTTTCAGCCAGTTATTGCTCCTTTTTCCAGGTTCGTATGAACTTTGCTTCTTTTTGGCCATTATACCCTCAAGGCCTTTTTCCAGGGCGGCCCGATAATAAGCAACTCCTGTCTCTTCAACAAATAAAGACAGGACGACAAATTTTCCTTCTTTTACAGAATTTTTCAATATCCTCTTTCTCTCCAAAAGAGGGATATCCACCAGCTCCTCCCCATCCTTTTCCAGAATATCAAATATTATATAAGTAGCAGGGAATTTGATGGACATATATTTGATATCACCCGGTTTGGTGTTTTGCATCCTCTGGATGAGTGTCTGGAAGTCAGGTTTTCCATCCTTCATAACAACTATTTCCCCGTCCAGAACCGTATCTCGGGTCAGGTCGTTCAGTTCGGAAAGCTCCGGGAAATTATCTATCAGCTCCTTCTGGTTCCGGCTCCTGATACTGAGTTTTTCTCCAATGTAACTGATAGCCCTTATGCCATCCCATTTTACTTCAAAAACCCAGTTATCAGAAGAAAACGGCTCTTCTGCCGGGCGGGCAAGCATTGGTTTATATTGTTTCATTTCGCAAGCTGTTTAATAGTTTCTTGAAGTGCCACCATCAATTCTTTGACTTCCTCTTTCTTGGGTACTTGAGCGACAACAACCTCACCTTTCATCTTCATTTCTATGAGCTTTTCCATCTTCTCCCTGTAACCATCCCTGTACTCTGTTATATCAAATTCCCCGGTTAGTTCCTTAATGATCTTCTCCGCCAGTTCCAGTTCATTTTTTTGTGGCTTTTTGAGTTTCGTGAGTTCTTCCAGATCCCCGGGATTCGTAACCTCATTGGCATAACGCAGAGTTGTCAATACCAGAGCCCCTTTATATTCATACACAATTACAGGATATTCCTTGGTTCTCAAAGTGATCTTCCCCATTCCTGCTTTTCCCTCTTGCTGGATAACCGTCATCAGGAGGCTGTAGGCTTCCTCGCTCCTGTCAGGGACAAGGACATATGACTTTTCAAAATATATAGGATCTATAGACAGTAAACTGATAAATTTTTCAAGCCTGATCCTCTGGTCTGATTCAGGTCTTATTGCGTCCAGTTCCTCTTTCTTGAAAACTATGAACTCATTCTTTCGTATTTCATATCCCTTTACCGTGTCTTTCCAATCGATGACCTTATTATCCCTGCTGCATACCCTTTCATATTTCAATGGCTGTCCGTCCTCATTGTGTAAGAACCTGAATGAAAATGCCTGGTCTCGGATCATGGTATAGAGCTTGACCGGCACATTTACGAGCCCGATCGTGATACTGCCGCTCCATATTGGCCTGTTGGACGGTTTTGCGGTGTCTTGATCATTTGCCATTTTATTCCACCTCCAGCGCCTGTTTACTTTCCAGTAACCCCTCCCATGGATCGTTCTTCCTTTTCAGGATAGTATTTATGTTGAACTCCTCAGGTCTTAATCCTTTCTTAAGTTCCTCCCATTCAAGGGGTGTGGAGACTGTTGCTTTCGCTTGCGCTCTCAGGCTATAGGGCGCTATCATGGTCTTCCCCCGGGTATTCTGCAGGTAATCTATAAAGATAGTTCCGGGGTCTCTGGAGTTTCGAAACTCAGATACAACAAGCTCAGATTCTCTTGCCAGGAACTTTCCGAATTGATGAACGAATTCCCTGGTCTGCTTGAAATTATAACTTTTAATAACGGGCAGGACAACATGCAGCCCCTTTTTCCCTGAGGTTTTGACAAATGACCTGAAGTTGAGTTCATCCAGCTTTTCTTTCAATAACAGGGCGACATCCATGACATCGTCAAAGGAACAGGGAGGTTCAGGATCTATATCAAATAACACAAGGTCAGGTGTATCGTAATTATCGATCCTTGAAAGAGTGATGTTTATCTCAATGGATGCCAGATTCGCCATCCAGATAAGCGTATCCAGATCATTGCATACAATATAGTTTATATCCCTCTGTGCAGTCTCCGAGTATTTTTTGAAGGTTTCAACCCAGTCCGGTATGCCCATTGGTCTATCCTTTTCATAGAATCCCTCTTTATCAACACCATCAGGGTACCTGTTCATGACTATGGCCCTGTTATTCAGGAACCTTAGCATCCGCGGGGCGATCCTGATATAGTATTCAATGACCTGAGATTTTTTCAACCCCAACAGCGGATAGAGGATTTTCTCCAGATTGGTGAATGATACTTTAGTGAGTTCGTTCATATTTATATTATCAATAGGGTTAATAAATAACTCTTCGGGATTTAAATCTCTAATTGATGCTGTTTAAGGATTAGTTTTTTTCTTGGGAACCGTAAAAAAGTTTGGTGTTAAGCAAATTCTTTGCGTACTTTGCGAACTTTGCGGTGGAAAATCATGCACCGCAAAGCACGCCAAGAGCGCAAAGTTACTTTAAGCGAAATTTAATACCAAAACATTTTACATGTACTTTTCTTGAGAAAATCTAAATACTCATAAAAGCCGTTTGTATACTATGAAAATTGCCGTGGTGTTTGATAGCGCAGGAACACTGCTTCGCATGTACCGCGTGGCAAAAAACATAAAGACAAAAGAGTATCTCGATGAAGTAGTTTCGACCGAGTTTGTTGGGAAAAAACCATACTGCGCCATCCTGGTAATGCAGGTGGATTCAAATAAGCTCGTTAGCTGTCCGCCGCAGATGCTGATTTCGGATTTTATCAAGAAATATAAGATCGATATAGAAGTGGGATGTTCGAGATCCCAGATAAATAAAGCCACTGCTATATCCGTGGTGGAAAACGATACAAGAGCTACAATGTCCGATTTACAGGATGTTATGGCTGCCGTAAAAAAACGGTGCAAGGATATTTTTTATATGGGCGTTGGGTTGATTATCGATGTGGAGAGGAAAAACATTCCCTACGTCATCTGCACCGGGGGGAAAATTTATTCCAATTCCTGTTCAGTGATTCAGGCTCTCACCGAACGGGGAATCGGGGTATATATCGCATCCGGCGACAGCATGCGGAACCTGAAGCCTCTTGCTAAGAATGTATGTATCCCGCTTGAATGCGTACATGAGATTTCCACGCCAAGGAAAAAGGAAGAGATTGTGAAGAGATTGAAGAAGAAATACGATAAAGTGGTTATGGTAGGCGATGGGATCAATGACCTGCTTGCGATGCGCGCAGCGGATCTGGGGGTGCTTTCGATACAGCAGACAGGGAAATGCCCGCCGCTGCTTTGCGAGGAGGCGGATGTGGTTATAAGGGATATTAAGGAAATTATCGATGTCGTGGATAAAGCGCTTCTTGAGTAGCGGTTCCTATTTTGTAGAAGTATTCAGCCTGTATATCCAGATACTTCCGGTATCGTCAGAATAGACATTCTCAAAATTACGATCGAACTTTTCTTTCACACCCGGCTGGCTCCCCTGCTCCTCGCTTCCGATATAAGCATAGCTTGCGTTATATTTTGAAGCCACATCCAATGTTTCATCTTTAGTCCCCGAAAAGGCTTTTTTTATGTCCGCGTCGCGTGTCCAGATATCATACCCGTGACCGTAAGCCCAGGTACCATACCCCATTATCTCCAGTCTTCCACCAATCTGGGATGGAGGGGAATGGATGCCTGGCTCTTCGAGAAAGACCGAGCCTTGCGGCGTGTTATCCCTGATCCAGATACCGGCGTTGTATTGCGCAAGACTGTAGCCTGGATATTTTACCGAGAGGTTCCAGGCAGCATCAAGGAAAGGGGTGAAAACAGAAAAGACGATTAAGATTACCACTATAATGTGAAATTTTTTCCCATATAGTCCTTCAAGGAAAATTCCGCCAGCTATTGCAACAGGAATCCACATGAAGTGGAAGAACGTGTTCATATCAAATGATTCAGGCGTGAAGGAAATGATATTGGGAACAACGAACATGGAGATAATCCATGAGTATAAAAAGAACCTGTGCCCTTTTTGAAATAACGGAAAGAAAAAAGAAATGATAAAAGGGATGCCGAGGTTTCCCAGGTAAAACAGGGTTAAGCCTGAAGGAGATTTGTCAGGCGCCCACCAGCCGGGGTCAAGGGATAAACGTGGGGATGTGCTGATGGCGAGAATGAAAGGGAGTGATAGAAGAACTGGAAGCAGGAAAAATAGAGATCCTTTAAGCCAGAACTTTTTTTGATATGCGAAATAGAAGGTCAGGATAATGAAAAGTAATCCTATGGAGATAAAGGCAGTCACATGGAAAGGGAAGAGGAGACCTGTGATAAGCCCTGCCAGTATCATTTTTCTTGCATCCTTCCCGGTAAGACCCAGATATAGGAAATATGCTGCAAGTGCAAGACCTGTTAAGCCCATCATCTGTGGTCTTGACTGGAGAAGCCCTTCAAAGACCGGGACTATCTGGAAAAACCCTTTCCACTCCTGAACATAATTTTGCATGAAAAGGTCGGAAAACCTGCTCCAGTTGTTGGATAAGAAAGCCTCGAAAAACCTGATGTAGCTGAAACCTCCGCCAAAAACCCCGATTATGACAGCAAAGCAAGAAGCCTTGGTGCTACGGGTTACATGATTTGCAAGGACATAGACTGCCAGTGCAAAGAGACCCGCAAAGAAACTATTGAGGTAGACAAGAAGCCCGGGATTGAATGTATCAGCCATTTTCTCGATTATCGCGGTGTGGAAGTCCACAAAATAATGGTAGGTCATCCTTACTCCAGAGTAATAAGGCATCTGTGGAGGGAAGTTGCCCTGGTTCAGGCTCTCGATTATTCCAAGATGCATCGGGGTATCCTGCCAGTTAGACCCGGAAAGAAGGAACTCATTTCCCCGCAAGACCCAGACCGAACCTGAGAGAATGATATAGAAAATGATAAAGATCCCAATCGCAAGGAGAATGGCTGGATGTTTTAATAAACGAAAATCCGGCTTCTTAACCGGGAAAAAAAATAAAGCCGGAACGAATATAAGACCCGCAAGAACAATGGAAACCTTTGAATAGCCAAGAAGCTGGGAGAGCCAGTAAACCAGTTGGGTTGAGAAAAGAACGCTCAGGAATAAAGTCAGAACAAGCTTTTCAAGTTGTTCGAGGTCTTTAAAAAAAAGATTTACAAATACAAAACCCGGGAGAAAAAGCGTGAAAAAAATGGCATATACAAAGCCTATATTTCCTGAAAAAAGTGATGAAATAGAGAAAACGGATAGAGCCGCTGCAAGAAAATACCTGGAAGAAAATATATACTTTGTGTTAGGCAGCAGCTCATTTATTTTCATATTAATTTTTACCGTGCAGTCTATAATTTATGCATATATTTAATTATTGCTGCGTGTATTGTGATTTAGGATATATGGGCAAAAAGAAAAAACGGACTAAAATTCTTCAACCACAGATTCAAAAAGAATCTCCGCCTCCAAAGCAAAGTGAAAAAATAAAATCCAACGAAACACCTTCGCAAGAGATGGCCAGAGTTCACTTCGATAAAAAAGACGTGGCGCTATGCAGTCTATTGATATTGTTTTTCTTCTCTCTTGGAATCTGGAATATAGGCTCACTGAATACGCCAAGGAGCGGCTGGACGCCCTTGGTGGCAAATGAAAGTTTCTACATCGATTTAAAGAACGAATACAATATAGATTACATCTATCTGTATCAGGGAATCCAGCCCAAAATCGATTATAAAATATACTCAGGTTCACCGGATAACTGGAATATAATATACAATCTGAGTAAAGAGAATTTTGTACTATCCTGGTCGGGCATCCCGGTGAATTCAACTACAAGATATCTGCGATTTGTTGGTGCCTCCCCTGGCGGCGATCTGGATGAAATCGTGGTATATACCGGGAATTACAGAAAAATACCGATATCAAAAGACAGCATAGTTTGCGATTCAGGTAATTGCGGTACAGGGAACAGGTCGTTGTCCAATCTGGTAGATGAGCAGAACAATGTCGAAGACCCTCCCTCTTACCTTACCGGAGCTATATTCGATGAGATATATTTTGCAAGAACCGCTTACGAGCATTTAATGCATATAAGGCCTTTCGAATACACTCATCCTCCGCTCGGGAAACTTTTGATAGCGACTGGAATCCTTACTTTTGGCCTTGACGCCTTCGGATGGAGAATAATACCCCTGATTTTTGGCGCTGTGATGATTCCTGTGATGTATATCTTCGGGAAAAGGATGTTCAATACCAGATTCGGTGGATTTGCCTGCTCGTTTCTTTTAGCCTTTGAAAGCATGCATTTTGTGCTTTCCAGGATTTCGATGATAGATATTATATTGTCAACTTTCATCTTGCTCATGTTTTACTTTTTTTATATTTATTACAGGGGAGAATTTTTCAAGGAGGGTTGGAAGAATGCAGATGCTCCCCTTCTCCTATCAGGGATATTCTTTGGACTGGCAATATCGGTCAAATTGACTGCACTTTTTGGCGTTCTGGCAGTTATGGTTTTATTTTTACTGCTGAAAAAAGATGAACTAACAAAGGCAGAACACCTGAGAAAAAACTTCCTCATACCTTTTTTGCTAACTCCGTTATTTTTCATGTTTATTTCGTTCGTGGTTATCAGCTTCATTATTTATGCGTTGTCCTACACGCCCATCATGGGCATACCCGGGGAAGGAAGCGGGCTGAGTATGGTTTTCAGATACACGGAGAATATGCTTAGATATCATGAAACTCTCACTGCAACCCATCCGTTCAGCTCTCCCTGGTGGAGCTGGATTTTCATGTTAAAGCCAGTCTGGATATACAACCTTGGCAATCCATTTGATAACACGGTATCCAATATCGTGGCAATCGGAAACCCTGCGATCTGGTGGGCAAGCATACCATTTTTAGTTTTCGTGGCATGGAGATGGCTAAAAGAAAAAGACAGTACAGCCAGATTTATAACCGTTGCGTTTCTTTTACAACTGCTTCCGTACATGTTCATCGGGAGGATTTTATTCCTGTACCATATGTTTCTGAATGTCCCGTTTATGATATTTGCAATTGTGTACGGCTTGAATATACTGTGGTATAAGGATAATAAATATAAATATATAGTGATTGCTTATTTTGCCGCTGTCGTGCTTTTATTCGTATATTTTTATCCGATATTAGCCGGATACCCGGTATCCCAGCAGTTCACAGATGCCCATAAATGGTTGAGCGGCTGGATCTTCTAGCATTTGGTTTTGTAGATTGTAGTGTCTTTTTTGGAGTAAACTGGCTGGAAGTTTTTTGTTTTAAAGGCTGTATAGTTCGGGTTCAGGTCGGATTCCTTGGGGCTTATGAGGACGTAATCTATTTTGTATTTTTTCAATAGCTCGCAATCTCCTGATGCGTATATTCTTCTGACATCTTTTTCGTATTTTGAGCTGTCCAAGAATTGGCCGCTAGAAGTCCACCATGAGCCCAAGACTATCTGTCTGCCTGCCAAGAACACAGGGTTCTGGTTAGAAAAGCCTGTAAGGAATATTGAATCTGGGGGAGTGCTGTTCTTAATCCATTCTCCCATCTCAAGCTCCTGGGCGCTGTAAAGGCCGTAGTTTGTAGAGGCAGCCCAGAGGTTGGTTAGAAAGCCTGAAAAAACAGAGACGAACAGTAAGAGGGAGACCAGAACAATGGGTACAATGTGATAGGATTGACTTTTTTTCCACCCTCGCCAATGATAAAGCCTATAGAGAAAGATGGCAGCCAGGATGTCCGTTATTAGCAGCCAGTGAAGGAAGAGTTTATTATTGTCATAGGGGTTTGGCTGGAAGGAAAAAACATTTGCGATTAGAAATATGGCTACAAACGGGATATAGAAAAGCTTTATTTTCCTGTCAACAAGGATAAAACCTCCAATTGCGAGCAATAGCGGCAGACCGGTATTTTTCAGCCAGAACCATGCTATCCCCAAAAGATTTTTACCGTCGTTTTCTGGCACCCAGCCGGGTTTTAACTGGAGGAAACCGGTGCCTGACTGATGTTCGATGCGCAGCAGCTGGGGAGCGGATAGGAGAATGAAAGGTAAAATAAAATATAACCAATTTATCCTGGGTTTACTCAAAAATAAGAACAGGGATACAATGGAAACTGCAATGAAGCTGTGACTGTGGATTAAGGGCAAAAGACCGGCCAGGCTTCCAGCCAAGAACAACTCTCTTCTAGATTCATTTTCCAGCGCCCGCACCAGCAAGATATAGACTGCAACCGATAATCCGAGCCCCAGGAGAATGGAACGCTGGGAAATGAGAAAATGTTCAATAAGATTTTCAAATACAAGCTGATATTCTGTGATATGGGTGTAGTCTCTCATTATCGGCTTCAGGGTACCTGAGAGGACATAGTAGAACCCGGGGCCTCCGTTGAAGAAGAAGAGCAAAACCGCGATTGCCGCAATGTTCTTTTTTCTTCCCACTGCAAGGGCAAGCGAATAAACCCCAATCACCAAAGCGATGCCTAGTAATATGTTTGGCACTACAACTGACCCTCGCAGACTGAAACCTGTTTTTAATAAGACAGAGGAAATAAAATCTGCAATGAAAGGATAGGTGAGCTTGGCGCCTGCCACCATTGGGTAGTTAAGAGCGAAGCTTCCATCCCGGGCAAGATATTCAATTAAACCGATGTGTATTGCCTGGTCAGCCCATGTATCTTCCATTACCAGAAGATAACCATCACTATTAAAAACAAACATATCAAAAATATTAATGTAAAGTATGAATGAGAGTACCGTTAAAATGCTGGCAATACTAAAAATATCCTCACGGCCCAAGAACCGGTTTTTAAATTCCCTAATATCTCCTAACCTCCCTAAAACCCCAGTTACATCATCTTTTTTTGGGAGTTCAATGGTCTTTAACCGGCAGACTAGGATCAAACACCATAGAATCAGAATGGAAAGGCCAACCGTCAAGCCATCAAGCTTGCCTCTAACCAGAGCCAGCATAAGTGTAAGCCAGCTTGAAAACGCAAACCCTGTAATCAACGCAAAACCAGCCCTCTGCCACCCTCCATTGGATCCCAGAAACCAGCCAAAAAAAAAGCTTGAAATAATAAAAAGCAGCCCTATAAGCACTTCGAATCCTCCTTTTTGTAATTTACTTTTGATAATAATATCTTCAATGGTTTAAAATTCAATTTCACTTGATTCGTAAAGAAACAGTACAGAGTATAGATAAATACGATAGAGTTTATCCCAGAAGCAAGCAGCACATAGGGATTACCATCCGGAATGAATTGATCGTTGTTCAAATATTGTAATACGAAATGAAGGTTGAACAGAAAAGTGAATGTCATGATCCAGTATACATAATTCAAACGCCGATCAAAGCTCGCTGCAACAACAAGCGGGGCAAACATGGGGAAGAGATACCTTTCATGTACGCGGGTAAAAAACATGAAAAACCCGAAAAATAAAACCGCTGTGGCGATGTAAATAAATTTATCATCTTTATTCTTAATGGCACGATACGCTGTATACACGAATAACAAGCCAAATAAAATGTAACCCCATATTCTATAGCTTAAGAACAAGAAAACGGTATCATCCGGTTTCCAGAAACCCAATAAGGCCCAGGAATTGAAAGCATTCATGGAATTGTACGCATAATAGCCATAACCAGAAGTATATATTTTTATTAATTGATATAAGGAAGTATTCAAATAGAAAGGCAGCGCCAGAGCTATAAATACAAATGCAGATACTGCAAAAGTTTTTGCAAGCTTGAGTGGCTTTTGGTTTTTTATCATTAAAACAGCAAAGAAGGGCAAGATTACCAGGCTCAGGGGTTTACTTAAAACAGCAACAGCCATAGAAACGCCGGCAAGTTCGGGTTTATTTGAGACTATGAGCACAAGTGCAAGCAGAATGAATAAGGTATTAACGGATTCCACCTGACCCCATATTGCAGAATTGTATATCATTGCCGGGTTGAAAGCATAAAATATCATGCTTAGATAAGCTGTTTTAAACCCTGAATATTTTTTCACAACTAGAAATATTAAAAATGATGTGGCAATATCCGCTACATTCGCAGGAGCTTTTATCAGAATTGTAAAAAGGGTTGTATCGATATTGAAGGAAAAAGAAAATAATAGTTTGTATAAAGCTCCAACTATCCAGAGAATGTACATGTAAAATGGCGGATAGTCTGACCATGTACTGGAATAAAAATTCGAAATGCCATTATAATAAACTGTACGGCTCCAGAGTTTAAAGTCTAAGACATCAACCTTGTATCCATTAAACTGTGAAAGATAGATTCTGATTATGAGTGAAAGCAAAAGAGCAAGAATAACGGCTAGGTACCGTTTGTTTATACCACTCATAGTTAAGTATTCTCTTTTTCATCCATCTTTTTTCTATAAGACTTCTTTAATAATATCAAGCGCCTTCCTCAAATTCCCCTCCGAAACCGCATATGAAATCCTGATATGCCCCTTCCCGTTCTCCCCGAAAGCCAAGCCTGGAGTAACAATCACGCCTTTTTCCAGCAATTTCCGCGGCGCATCCTCATCCGCAACCTCGGGGAATGCATAGAAAGCCCCCTGCGGCTTAACGCATTTTACACCCATTGAAGCAAATCCTTCCATCAGGATATCCCTTCTTGCCCTGAAACTCTCGCGCATCTCGCTCACGCACCCCTGCGGCCCCTCAATCGCAGCCAGCGCCGCCTTCTGCGCTATTGAGTTGGCGCATGCCTGAATGTACTGGTGCACCTTGAGCATCTGCTCGATATATTCCTTCCTCGCGGCGGCATAACCGATGCGCCAGCCCGTCATGGCGTATGTCTTTGAGACGGCGTTGATGGTAATTACTTTATCAGTGAACTGCGCAGGGCTTACATGCTCGCCCTCGTAGATGAAATGCTCATAGACCTCGTCTGAGATTATCGTAATGTCATTGTCCTCTGCTATCCCTGCCAGCGCTTTAATCTCCTTTTTTGTCTGGACTGTCCCTGTGGGATTTGAAGGGGAATTAATAATCAATGCAACGGTTTTAGAAGTAATGGATTCATTCACGGCTTCCGGCGTTAATGTCAGCTCTTCGCCAAGAGGTATGCCCACCGCCCTTCCCCCCGCAATCTTTGTTAATGGCGCGTAGGATACAAAACCCGGGTCAGGTATCAGGACCTCATCACAGTCATCCACCAGCGATTGCAGCGCCAGATGAAGCGCTTCAGAGGCGCCTGATGTGACAATAATTTCATCAGGTTTTACACTAAAATGGTTCTCCCGCTTGAACTTCCTGCACAGGGCTTCCCGAAGCTCGGGAATCCCGAGATTCGCTGTATAGCCGGTGAAGCCTTTATTTATTGCATCAACTGCCGCTTTTTTAATATGCTCCGGTGTGTCGAAATCCGGCTGGCCCAACCCAAGATTGATGGCATTCGGACCCGCGCCTTCAAACATCTTCCGGATACCAGAGATGTTAATACTCTTTACCCGTTCTGAAAACATAAGCATCACTCAAACACGGTATGCCGTTTTTTCAATTCAGCTTCACTGGCTCCTGTCCTGACCATCAGCTCCGAAATAACAGCATCAAGAAAAACCAGCGCAGATATCTCAAAAATAGTCCCAAGAGGCGCAAGCTGGGGGTATCCTATCATCCGCCGTTCGTGATAATCCTCATAATTAATGTCCTCTTTAGTTCTTCCTGGGATTATAACAACGATATCAGAAATAGTGCCGAGGGTAGAATCCTTATTAGAGGTTATGACTGCAAGTTTTGAGCCAATCTTTTTCGCAATCGCTCCAAGACTTGCAATAGAAGGCGTTTCGCCAGAGCCTGAGACTGCAATCACCAGGTCATCAGGCGCCACAGCAGGCGTTGTTGTCTCACCCACCACATAAACATTAAATCCCATATGCATCAGCCTCATTGCAAAAGCCCTTGCTGCTAAACCCGACCTTCCTGCCCCCATCAGGAATATTCTCTTCGAATTCATAATGACGTTTACCAGAGATGTTACCGAGGCTGTGTCAAGTTTTGATGCGACTTTTTTTATATGCTCAGCGATAAGTTTCATCGATACAACAGTAGCCTCGCATTCTGTTTCATCTTTCCTTGAGTTTTTCATTTAAGCCACCTTTTCTTCTTCTCCCTTATATTCAATCCGCTTTGTCTCCCAGCCATCGAGCTTTTTTAACTCGTTGTATATGAGAAGCATCCTGTCAAGGCTCCCATCCCAGTGAAGCGTCTTTTTCACATCCTTTTCCCGAAGCTGGTTGAGTATAGATTTCACAAAATGGGCGAGCGCAAATCTCTTCGAAAACGGTATATTGAAAATCACCCTGTATCCGCCTTTGGTTTTTGCATAAGAAGTTAATACATATCCCATGCTTTCATACTCTGAGATGGCATTAAAGTCGCATATTACTTCCTGTTCATGGTTTACGGATGAATCTATACTTGATATTTCAAAAATTACCTGGCGTATCAGTGATTCGCTTACCTGCCTGCCGAACCATAATATAATTTTACCAGGTGTTAACGAGACATTTACGTCATCCCGTCCTATCTCCATCATGGTTATATCCCGTATATTCGCTAAAAAATCCAGATTGTCCTTAGACTCTTTAACCATCAGACATTCATCTACCTGAAAGCATATAACTATTCTGAGCTGAAAATTATAAATATTTCCCTATCAGATCATTCAGTTTCCTTTTCGACTCTACCGGGATTTTATCAGGCGACGTGATTATTGCCCCGGCTAATGCATTAGCACAGATGCAATTCCGCTTGAGGTTTATCCTCGGAATAGTCTTCTTGATGATATTTCGAACCGCCTCCTCGTTCTTCACCGCATTGGCGATTACAGTTTCAATATTGACATCCTCCTCATGCCAGACATCATAGTCTGTCACTGTTGCAATCATGCTGTAGCATATCTCAGCTTCACGCGCCAGTTTTGCTTCCGGAAGCGCGGTCATCCCGATTATGTCAAATCCCAGGTCCTGGTAAACTCTTGATTCTGCCCGGGTTGAAAACTGTGGTCCTTCCATGCAGACATATGTTCCCTTATTGTGGACAGAGTATCCAAGTTCACCAGTAATTTCTGCAATCAGGGATGACATCTCAGGGCAGAAAGGATCTGCAAAACCGATATGAACGGCAATCCCGTCTTCAAAGAATGTACTATCGCGAGTCTTTGTCCTGTCGAAAATCTGGTCAGGGATCACTATATCAAGCGGCTTCATTTCAGGCTTCAGGCTTCCTACTGCAGATGCTGAAATTATCCTTTTTACGCCAAGTTTCTTGAGGGCAAGAATATTGGCGCGGGAATTCAATTTGCTCGGGGATATGCGATGTCCCTTGCCGTGCCGTGGGAGAAATGCTATATTCGTTTCTCCGAAAGACCCTATGGTAATCGCGTCCGAAGGTTTCCCGAAAGGTGTGTCTATTTCAACTTCCTGCACATTATCCAGCATGGAGGTGTCATAAACCCCACTGCCTCCGATTATTGCAATATCTGCCTGCATAATTATGCACCTTCGTATACCCATGTCTTTTTTCCGTATATGGTTTTTGACCTGACCGCCCCTCTTCTTGCCATCTCGTTGAGTATTTCCTCCAGCCGGTCTGGCTGGGCAATCTCAAAGCTGATAGGGTCGATATTATGATATTTTAATAATCCAGACCTTATTTTTTCAATATCCCACTCATCGAGTTTTTCCTTTGCCATAAGGCGTGAGATTATATCGATCATATCCTCGATAAAATTCCAGGGATATACTATCCAGCCCCATTCCTGCACAACCTCGCCGCAGTAATCAGGTTTGATTTCGGATGTGTATAGATACTGCAATACTGCGGTTCTCACATCTTTGGGGTTCTGTTTGAGGACATATTCTTTCGCATGTGCGATACTTTTACCCGTGTCCGTAATATCATCCACTATCAATACCTTCTTTCCTGCCACGGCTTTGTCTGCAAGGGGATATCTGATAGCAGGTCCAGTGCCTGCATTGGCAGTGCCCACATAATGTTCGATTTTAAGGCTTGTCAGGTCATTAAGCCCAAGGAAATCGCAGAGCACCCTGCCAGCAAACCAGCCACCCCTTGCCAGAGCGATAATCGTATCAGGCTTATACCCTGATTCTTTAACATCGTTTGCAACATGCCTGCAAAGATCGTATATATAGTCCCAGTTGGTTATAACACATTTGAATTTGTCAGGAAGTACCATAATAGCACCGCATGGAAAAGGTATTATGGTGGCATATATTTTTTGTAAACATTTAGAATACATGATTATATCATAATAATTATTATATGATGTAATAAATAAGTATTTATACAGTAAAAGATTAGTATCTAGTAAGGTTGATTCGAAATGGCTGGAAAAAAGCATATTAAAAGTGATGATACAAAGCGCGTTCCTACTGGAATCACAGGCTTTGACGAATTATGTGGCGGAGGACTGCTGAGAAACCGAACGTATCTCGTATCTGGGGCAGCAGGCGCAGGCAAAACTATATTTGCACTCCAATATATTTACAATGGGATTACAAAATACGGGGAAAATGGTATTTATATAGCGACGGAAGAACGTCCCGACCAAATAAGGGAAAATGTCAAGGAATTCGGATGGGATTTTGAAGCCTTGGAGGAGGAGGGCAAGCTTGCGATATTGGATGCATGTTCCACTAAAATCGGCATACCATCGCACGAAAAATACGTTGACGTAAGACCATTTGACATGCGTTCGATGATGGATCAGATTATAGGGATACAGGACGACATCAAAGCAAAAAGGGCGGTCGTGGATGGAACCACATCCATCGGTTTTTATCTGCAGGACCCGTCAAAGATAAGGGTGGAACTCCTGAAATTAAGCACAACTCTGGAAATCCTGGGATTGACTTCGCTTATGACATGCGAAATAATCGATGAGAACAATCCAAGCAGGTTTGGAGTGGAGATGTTCGTTACCGAAGGGACTATTTTGATGTACTATAAACGGACGGACAGCGTTAGAACGCGCAGTATTGAGATATTCAAGATGAGAGGATCGGACCACAGCAAGAATATTCATCCTTATGAGATAACTCTAAACGGCATAGTTGTGCATCCCCACGAAGAAGTCTATACAGCTTAAATAAAAGTACATGAAGAAAAAACCGCTGATAGTATTGAATTTTAAGACCTATCCAGAGAGCATGGGCGAGAAAGCGGTCAGTATGGCAAAATACTGCGAGGAAGTGAGCAAAGATTCAGGAGTTGATATCATTGCCTGTCCGCAGATACCTGATATATACAGGGTTGCATTCTCGGTAAAAATACCCGTCTTTGCCCAGCATATCGATGCCGCAGGTGCTGGAAGTTATACAGGGCATATCACCGCTGATTGCGTTAAGTCAGCCGGAGCCAGAGGAACCCTTATAAACCACTCGGAACGGCGACTTCTATTAGCTGATGTGGACTCTGCTATACAATCCGCAAAAAAGGCTGGATTGAAAACAATCGTATGCACAAATAATATTGCCGTTACCTCGGCTGCAGCGGAATTAGCTCCTGATTTTGTAGCCATTGAGCCTCCTGAACTTATAGGTTCAGGGATTCCTGTTTCAAAAGCCAACCCGGATATCGTGCGCGGCTCGGTCAGGGCAGTGAAAGCTATCAATCCACATGTTAAAGTGCTCTGCGGCGCGGGCATTTCCACAGGTGATGATGTCGCGGCTGCACTTCGGCTCGGTGCTGTAGGCGTGCTGCTGGCTTCAGGCGTAATCAAGGCAAAAGACCCGAAGCTTGCACTATTTGATCTGGTGAAAAAGATTTGATGTAACGTTTATTGCGGTGCACGTTGTTTTGATTCCAGAATGGACGAAATTGAATCAGCAGCAAGAGAGCTAATCGAACAGCTCCTTAGAAAAGAGGTAACCGGCGAAAAAGGATTGAACGCTGCTAAAAAAGCCATCAGCATACGCTACAAACTTTCATCTCTGTTGAGCAATTCCCAGATACTTGCAGCAGCAAAAGATAAGGATGAAAAAGAAGCTGTCCTTCCGCTGCTCCAGTTAAAACCAGTCAGGACGATATCGGGCGTGGCTGTGATAGCGGCAATGACTTCGCCTGCACCTTGCCCGCATGGATTATGTGTCCCATGCCCGGGAGGTCCTGACTCAAAATTCCATTCACCGCAAAGTTATATGGGTGCAGAGCCTGCAGCACGCCGCGCAGCACAGAATAATTTTGACCCTTACATGCAGGTATTCTCACGCTTGCAGCAGCTTTCGCAGATAGGGCATCCCATTGAAAAGGCTGAACTTATCGTGATGGGAGGGACATTCACGTCCCGTACACTGTGCTATCAGGAGTGGTTCGTGAAGCGTGCTATTGAAGCGATGAATGATTTTTACGGAACTGAATGGCGAATGGGGAATAGTTACAATTCAATCGAGGAAGTCCAGTCGGGCAATGAGAGCGCACGCATCAGGAACGTGGGGATTACAATAGAGACAAGACCAGACTGGACAGAAAAAGAGCATATCGATACCATTCTTGACCTTGGGGCGACAAAGGTGGAGATAGGAGTGCAGAGCACGTATGATTTCATCCTCGCAGGCATACAGCGCGGGCATACGGTAGCAGAAAGTGCGGCTGCCAATACAAGGCTGCGTGACAGCGGGCTGAAAGTGGGATTTCACATGATGCCCGGTCTTCCAGGCTCTGCGCCTGAATCGGATTTTCGCATGTTCAGGAGATTGTTCGAGGATGAGCGTTTCATGCCGGATTATCTCAAGATATATCCAACATTAGTGACAGAGGGAACGAGGCTTCATGGGATGTGGGAGCTTGGAAATTATGCGCCGCTTGAAGTGCTTGAGGCAGTGGATTTGTTCGCAAGAATCAAATCCATTATACCAAAATGGGTACGTTTGCAGAGGATACAGCGTGATATCCCTGCATACCAGGTGCTGGCAGGGATAAAGAAAAGCAATATAAGGCAGCTTGCTAAAGAACGGCTTCTGGAAATGGGAGGGAGGTGCAACTGCATCAGGTGCCGCGAAGTGGGGCACAGGATGTTAGAAGGTGTAGAGCCTGAGAACATAGAGCTTACAAAGGAAGAATACAGGGCTTGCGGCGGCAGGGAGCATTTCATTTCATTCGAGGATATAGAGAAGGATATATTGGTAGGATTTATCAGGCTGCGCTTCCCTTTCGCACCTCACAGGAAAGAGCTTCTCGGGTCGGCGCTGGTGCGAGAATTGCATGTCTATGGCGCGATGGTTCCGCCTGGCGAGAGTGCAGGCGAGGCGCAGTGGCAGCACCGAGGATACGGCGAGGAGCTTCTCGCGGCGGCTGAAGAGGTGTCACGCTCTGCAGGATATGACAAGATTGCGGTAACAAGCGGCATAGGAGTGAGGGATTATTACAGGAAGTTCGGATACGAGCGCGAGGGTGCGTATATGACGAAAAAACTATAATCTGCGTTCATCTGCGGTTCCTAACCTTACCACAGGCTTATCCTCAATGAAAACGGATTCTATCGGCAATCGCTCGCACAATTTTTTCATTGCGGGCGCTTCTGTGGCATAATGTGTAGCGTCGAAAAGACACAGCTCTCCCGCATAGTCTATCGCATCGTGGCGCAGCTCCCCTGATACAAGCGCATCGGCGCCGTGTTCGAGAGCTATGTCGATGTATTCTCTCCGAAAGCCACTTCCGCCAACCACCATGACTTTTTTAATTTCGCGGTCTCCAATGAATTGCACATGCGTATCCAGCTTTTTTGCTAAGAACGAGGCGAATTGCGGGGCGCTGCACGTCTTTATTTCGCCCAGTCTGCCAAGAGCAAGCGGAATTATGCAGCGCAAGCCCAGAATCCCGGCGAGCACGTCATTCACGCCGCCTTCAGCTTTGTCGTAGTTGGTGTGCATGGTGTAGATGGAAATATCGCTATCGATAGCAATTTTTAATAGATCGGATAATCTCTTTGAGATGAGGTTCACAGGGTCGAATATCAGCGTGTGGTGGGTGACAAGCAGGTTTGCACCGAGGCGCGCCGCTTCTTTCAGCACATGGTCTGTGGGGTCAAGCGCAACTGCGATTTTCCTGATGTCGGCGCCCCGGTCGAGAACGAGTCCGATTCTGCCGGCATCAAAGTCTTCGGCTAAGGCGGGCGGCGCGATGGATTCGAGGATGGGGATGAGTTCACGGAGGTTCATGGGTGGGTTGTTTGGTCAGAGGGTTATTTAAGGGTTGGTTTTTCTTTGGATTATAGGACGACCTCGGAAAAACAAGGCGTCTCAACGCTTGCGCATGAGGGTTAGTATCGCATTTTAGTTGCTTCGACTTTTATCAATATGAGTCAATATATATGTTTTAGAAAGTCTTATAAATTTGAATGTATTAAAAGAATATTACATGGAAACAGTAACTGAATTGAAAAGAATCCGCGCCGATCTTGATATGCTTACGAATCTCTATTCAAAACTTGTCGACAGGCTGATTCCAGAAGAAGAACCTGAAGCTGAAGACCTCAAAGCGATACGGAGCAGGGACAAAGTAGCTTCAGAGTCTGAACTTCTAAAGGTATTGGATGCATGAGCTTTGAGATAAATATCAAAGACAAATCTTTGAAATTTATATCATCCCTGCAAAAACGTGACAGAGAGCGCCTCAAAGAGGCAATCCTCGTTTTAAAAGATGAGCCTGTTCCTATAAAGTCCCTTGATATTGCCAAGATAAAAGGTGAGAAGAATACGTATCGGATACGTAAAGGGAAGTTAAGGATAGTTTATGAAGTCATATGGGAGCAAAAGCTTATTCTGATCCATAGAGTCGATTTCAGGGGAGACGCTTATAAGTAAAATCCGTGCCCATAATTGTTATTCTGGTTTAATATGTCGTATGGATGTATTCAACGCCCATTGTTTGTAATAACGGAGTCGGCGCGATGGATTCGAGGATGGGAATTAGCTCTTTTAAGTTCATAAGCGTTTGTTAGTCGGGAGGATTATTTAAGGATTGGTTTTTAAACAATGATGGAGGTATCAGAACCCATCATGTGCGGCATAGCAGGCGCGGCAGGAAAAGACTCGGAAACATTAGTTAAAAAAATGCCCGGAGCTATCAAGCCGATATAGGCAAATGTATTTAATATGTGAAATTTATCTATCTAATAATTAGCACAGCATAATCTCTTTGCAATTTCAGATTACCTTAAAAACCATTAAGAAATTTACTAAAGAGGGAAAACATGCAAAAATTCAAAAGCCAGTACATTGTAAACGAAAAAGGCAAAAAGACTGCCGCAATCCTTCCAATCGAAGAATACGAAGAGCTATTGGAAGACCTCCACGATATCACGATTGTTGCAGAACGCCGTGATGAGCCCACGATAACCTTAGAGGAACTCAAAGAAAGATTGAGAAAAGATGGGCTCCTTTGAAATTCAATGGAAGCGGTCGGCAGAGCGGGACTTGCGGAACATCGACAAACAATATATTCCTCGGATATTCAAAAAAATTGAATCTCTCGCCGTTAATCCCTTCCCGTCTCAATATTGCAAGCTTCGGGGCACGGAACGGCTTTATCGAATTCGAGTTGGAGATTACAGGGTGATATACCATGTGGATACTGAGACAAAGACTGTAATCATTTATTACGTCCGTCATAGAAAAGAAGCGTATCGAGGACTATAATAAGAATCTTAGCCGAATCCTTTTTTAAACATCTCCCTAATTAACTCCCATGTGCGGAATAGCAGGCGCAGCAGGAAAAGACTCGGAAGCTCTTGTCAAAAAGATGCTGGAAGCAATCAAGCACAGGGGACCCGACGGCTCAGGCACATGTTCTCTGGGCGATATCACCCTCGGCAATGTCCTGCTCAAAATCACAGGCGATAAACACCAGCCTCTAACAAACGGCGGCGCGCTCACATACAACGGGGAGATATACAATTTTCATGAGATAGCGGAAAGGCTTCATATCACAACGGATTCGGACAGCGAGGCGCTTTTTGCTCTGATTAGCACAAAAGGCATAGAAGCCGCGATTCCCGAACTGGATGGTGACTATGCATTCGCATACGCTAAGGATGAAAAGCTGCGTCTCGTGCGCGATCCAGTGGGCGTAAAACCACTTTTTTATGCTAAAAATTGTGAACTCTTTGCCTTTGCATCCGAGAAAAAAGCGCTGTCTGCAATCGGGATGACTGAGATTCGCGCCCTCAAGCCAGGACACATGCTTACTTACGGCGCCGGCAGATTCATTGAAAAAAGGATAACGGGTTTCGTTGCAGGTGATGGACTCGCTGATGAAAATATAGCCTCAGAGGCTCTATTTAACGCAATAAAACAAGCTTCGGAAAAACGATACTACACGCCATGCGCCATCGCATTCTCAGGTGGTCTGGACAGCTCCCTGATTGCGGCGCTGTGTCCTGAAGCGGAGCTGTATTCGGTTGGCATGGAAGGCTCGCATGATATCACACATACTAAAAGAGCAGCCAGACTTCTTGGACTTTCTGACAAACTGCACGTCCATGAACTTACGGCAGATGAATTAGAGGCTGCCATTCCAGATGTAATACAGGCAATCGAATCATTTGATCCACTAAAGGTAAGTATTGCACTGCCTCTATTTTTTGCATCAAAAGGCGCTCACAAGGATGGAATTCGCGTAATGCTTTCAGGTCAGGGCGCGGATGAACTCTTCGCAGGATACAAAAGGTATGAATCCTTGAATGCAAACGAACTTGAATACGCGCTTCTGAAAGACCTTGAGAATATTGCAGAGAATAACCTTGAGCGCGATGATGCCGCGACCATGGCAAATGCTGTTGAGCTCCGCGTTCCTTTCCTTGATAAAGAGGTGGTGGAACTGGCTTTGGGGATTGCGCCTGAACTTAAGGTACACAAGGGGATGCGCAAATACATACTGAGGCTGGCAGCAAGGAAAATCCTGCCCGATGAGCTTGCCTTTAAAGAAAAGAAAGCGGCGCAGTACAGCAGTGGAATTTATTCTGCGCTTCTTGGTATTGCAAAGAAAAATGGACACAGGGGAGAGCGAGCCCTGGGAAGGTATCTTGGGAAAATATTAACCGCAGGTTAAATTATTAAGATTAAGAAACTATCCTGGAGGAATATTATGAACATAAACGACCTAAAATTCGAAGATGGTCTGATTACAGCCATAGCCCAGGATTACAAAACAGGCGAGGTGCTCATGGTTGCATTCATGAACAAGGAAGCCCTCGGAAAGACCATCGAGACAGGGAGGGCATTCTATTGGAGCAGGAGCAGGCGTAAACTCTGGAAAAAAGGGGAGAGCTCAGGTCATGAACAGATAGTTCACGACATATTGATAGACTGCGATACCGATGCAGTGCTGCTGAAGGTTGAACAGATAGGCGGCGCCTGTCATACAGGATACAGGTCGTGTTTTTACCGCACTATCGGAGGAAAGGTAATCGCCGAGAAATTGTTTGAACCTGATGAGGTTTACAGGAAATAGCGAGGAAATCTCCGAGGCCTCATTCTGTTAAATGTGCTTTCCATAGAGACAGAAAGCCTTCTATAGCATTGGTGAATTTTCTGTAATCGTAGCAATCAAATGTAGGCATAGCGTTCATTCGTTAAACTTCTTGTAAAGGCGATTTGCTGCGATCTGGAAGATCAGGATGAAGGTCACCAGCACCACGATATCCAGCAGCGGCGAAAAAAGCGATTTGCCGGTATAGGCGTACTCGATCATGTCATTTCCGTAGGTAAGGGGGGATATCAGTGCGATCTCCTGACCGATCTTGGGCATAGCCGATATCGGGATAAAAACGCCTGAGATAAAGATAAGCGGCAGCCTGACCGTGTTGAGCATCGACATAACCTCTCCCACATTCTCGGTGGGGTATGCGGCGAACAGTGTCCCAAGCGTCGCAAAACAGAACGCCGTGAGTATCATGGCAATCACCAGGACAGGTGCATTTACAATAGGCGTTCTGAACATGATGACACCCACGGAAAGCGGGAGACACGCGATGCCGAGACTGTAGAGAAATCCGCTCAGGCTCTCACCCGACACCAGCGAATGCAGCGAGATCGGTGCCGAGAGCAGGCGGTCGAAGGTTTTTACCCGCCGTTCAATGGGTATCGAGACCGGCTCGATTGATGAGGCAGAAAACAGGAGGGTGATCGCGATCAGCCCCGGGATCAGGGTACCTGGAGGGGCATTCTTCCCGATGGCAAATGCCAGGAACATGAAGAGCGGGAAGAGGATGCCGGAAACGATGATGTTGGGTTTGAGGTAATAGATCCGCATATCCTTTCTGGCAATTGCCCATGCAGCGGACAGCTCGCGGTCAATCGATGGCATGGACTGCACCCCCTGTCCGCTGCAGGCCGGTTAACCGGATGAACACATCCTCGAGGCTCGGGCCAAGAGTCGTGATACTGATCACTTTAAGGTTGTGCGTGTGGGCATAAGCCATAGCGGCATCGATAACCTCAGATGGAGCTTCAGTGTAGAGCTTAAACTTGTCACCTGCCTTGTGTACGTCATTCACCATGGGAAGGCGGCTGAGCTCATCCAGCTGGTCTGCAGAACTGTGGTCAAACGAGAGCTCGATCGACTGCACACTCTGGATCGTCTTTTTCAGGGATTCCGGTGCATCGATTGCGGCGATATTTCCTTTATTGATGATCGCCACCCGGTCACACATGACATTTGCCTCCTCAATATTGTGCGTCGTCAAAAAAACCGTGACACCCTCGCGGACGAGGTCCGCGACCACATCCCTGATGATGAGGTTGCTCTGTACATCGAGCCCTGAGGTGGGTTCATCCAGGAACAGCAGGCGCGGGCTGTTGACCAGCCCCATCGCGAGCGTCAGGCGCCGTTTCATCCCCTTTGAAAACCCGTGCACTTTGTCGTTGCGCCGTTCGTGTAACCCGAATGTCATGAGCAGCTCGGTTGTCTTTTTTTCTCGCTCGCTCCGTCCCACATGGTAGAGTTCAGCGGAAAACATCATGTTCTGCCATGCGGTCAGGTCATCGTACACGTTGGAATGCTCGGATACAATGCCCATGGACTGCCTTGCGGCAATGGTATCGTGCTCAATATCATGCCCAAAAATGGTTGCCGTTCCAGAGGTCGGTCTTGAAATACCGGTCAAAATACGGATGGTAGTGGTCTTGCCTGCGCCATTGGGACCCAAAAAACCAAAGGTCTCACCCTCGTGAACGGAGAAAGTAATATCATTGAGCGCAGTGAGAGGGCCGAATTTTTTGATGAGATGAGATACTTCAATTGCTTGCATCTATCCTGATTTTGGTACATTGATACTTAAGTCATTCGTAAGATCGCCATCAGCGTTTATCTGAGTCCCGATTACCCCTTCGGGAGCGCGAATCCACGTAAACCGATACCCCGATTTACGTGGTGTTGGGGTATGCTTTGCATACCCCTCGTTTGATAAACCTTTCTTAAAGGTTTACGTATGCCCGCAGGCATATCGCGTAGCGATATCCACGTATGGCTCGCGCCATACGTCAAGGGTTGCGTCCCTTGAGGACGCGTCCACGTATGCCGTGCGCTGGCATACGTGTGCACGGCGTCAACCGACGTGACGGTTGTGCGACGTCAACTGGCGCAACGGTTGACGTGTCTGCGCCCTTCAGAGGCGCGACTCGGAATCTGCGGTTAATTTTTTCCTGAGTGTACGTTTTATATCCATTCTGTAAGTCCAATCTTTCTGCATGTACTTATCCAGCAGGCGGTCAGCAGTGGCAGCTTCGCTCACGGTTAGCATGCCATCCCGAGAGCTTATTCCGAGCGCTTTTTCAAAACCCTGCCTGAGCGCCTTTTTAACAGCGCTGAGGTCGGCAATTCCCATTTCCTTTAAGGTTATCATCCCTTCCCTCGCACAATTAACGGGGTGGAGGTTCTTCGTGGGATTTTTCAGCACCTTATCCATAAGCTCGAAATCAAAATCCAGCAGCAGGCTTCCGTTTATTAAAACTGCGCCGCCAAAGCGCCCCTGCGCATTTCCGGATATCTTCTTACCTTTTGAATAAACCGCATTGCGCTCAGGTTCGATTTCTCCGCCTGCACCGAGAGTTTCAAGCGCGTTCACAACGCCTCCAAGGGTTTTTGCGTATGCAGCCTGAATATCATTCGGAATGACACCTCCTTCCCTTCCAATCACTGAATAAAGTACCTGGTTCTTATCGCAAAAACCACACCCGCCTCCCAGTATCCTGCGTACTATCCCGATATTGTTGCGATCGCAAAAATCAGCATTAATCTCATCTACCACGCATTGATGATAGCCGAGATACACAACAGGCGAGCTCACGCGCCAGAAAAGTATTGTTTCAGGGGCAGAACCGGTACCTACATGCCTTGCAATGGATTCAAAGAGGGCTGCGCTGTAAAAACCCTCAATCATATCACGGTCAAGGAAACGCCATATTCTCATGGTCTGGATTATCTATGCATCTCGTGGATTATTTTTCTGGCTGTATCATAAGCCTGTGTTGCTTCTTCGTATTTCCCCAGTTCATATAGCGCAAAGCCTTTATTATACCAGGCATCTGCATTTTCTGGGTTCACCTTTATAGCTTTATCATAAGACTTTATTGCCTCGTCATATTTTCTTTGTTCTTGAATAGCAGGTGTCTCTTCATGTTTCACTGCTATCCCGGGAGTTACCTTTATTGCCTTTCTGTAGTTCCATAACTTATAAACGACAAAGCTGATGAGCATCAGAGCAATCAAAAGATATCCCAAAGGAAGGAATTCCGATACGCTTATTCCCTTGCCTGGAGTTTCAATTATTGTGGCTGGAGATTTAATCTGGATTTCAAGTTCCTGACTCATCGTGCTGATCTTCCTTCCCGTGGTATCGTATTCATAATAGTCTGCGTTTGCTGGAGGGAGTTTAATGGTTTTTATGGAATCTATTCTAAAAGTGTAGTTGAAACTCGTCTTCATGTTAGCTTCCAGAACCCCCTCGTACGTTGTTCTGCCACTGAACAGAGTTACACCTTCCGGCAGGCTGTCCGAGACAACGATACTCGTGGAAGCAGTTCCTGTGTTTTCAGCTAATACAGTCACGGTCACAGTATCTCCTGGCGTGACCAAAGATACGTCTGCCTGCTTCGTGAGCACAACCCTTGGTCCCTGAACCACAATCCTGGGCTGGTTTGATAGCGTGCTGTATAATTTATTATTTATTTTGAACTCTACAACAGCTGCGGGGAATATGATTCCTTCTTTGCTTGGCTCCTCGGGTCTTACCAGATAGCGGTATTCCATTTCCCTACCTGCAGGAATATCAACAATCCAGTGCAGCGATTGGTTGCCGAGGAGTATGAAACCGCCTGGGAGAGAGTCTATGATATTCACATCCTTAGCATCGTACGTTCCGTTGTTCATTACTGACAATGAAATGCTGGTGTAATCCTTTAAAAGCATGCTATCAACCGTACTCTTTCTTATGGAGAGATTCGTCTGAGGTTCACCGAAGCCCTGATTGAAAAAGTCACAGGCTGTATATGTAAAGCGGCTGATATAGGTATTGTTACAACCCAGTATGGTATTCAAAAGGAGAGTTGCAATTTTGCGAAGTTCAATTGCAGTTGGAACCGTAACAGCAGGTGAAGGCGTAGGGGCCGGTGTTGTAATTTGAGGCGTTGGCGTGGGGGTTTTCTCTGGCAGCGTTACATTAGGCACAGGCGTAGGTATTGTTATTTGTGGAGTAGGTATAGGAGTTTTCTTTGCGGATTTAAGCGGTATTTCAACTTCCTGACTGCTCGTGCTGATCTTTCTACCTATGGATCCGAGTTCATAGTATTCAGCATTTGCAGCAGGAAGCGTGATGCTCTCTTTGGAATAAATTCTAAGGGTGTAGCTGAAACTCATGTTCCTTGTTGCTTCCAGAAATCCCCCACTGGTTGTGCTGCCGCTGACCAGAGTCACATTATTTGGCAATGTGTCCATTATGGTCACCCTTGTAGGGGTACTTCCTGTATTTTCCGCAACCACAGTCACGGTCACAGTATCGCCAGGGTTGAACTCTGAAACATCTGTCTTTTTCGTGAGGACAATCTTTGGTCCGTATACCACAATCTTCGGCTGGTTTGATAGCACGCTATAAGATTCGTTATTTACTTCGAACTCGGCAGTGACTGCGGGAAATATTACACCTTCTTTGTTCGCCTCAAGAGGTCTTACCAGATAGTGGTAGTCCCATTCCTCATTGACAGGAATATCTGCAACCCAGTGCAGCGATTGGTTTCCGAGGACTATGAAACCGCCTGGAAGAGAATCCGTGATATTCACATTTTTAGCATCGAGCCTTCCATTGTTTTTTACAGATAATGAAATGATAGTGTAATCCTTTAAATACATCTTATCAACAGTGCTTTTCCTTACGGAGAGCATCACGGGAAGCTCGGATGCCATTGAAATGCTCTTTATGGACGTTGCCGTGTATGGAATATTCATAACATCATATCCGCTGACGTTTGCTGATATGCTGTACATCCTTTGTTCTGCGAGAATGGGTGATGCGAATGTAATGGTCTCGGTGACGGATTCACCTTTTTTGATTGTATCATAATGATATTTTAGAGAGCCCCTATTTATTGGAAGTTCTGTGTCAATGACCATATCAACATTAACCGCATCAGCCGGGCCTGTATTTTCTATGTTTACAGTTGCAACAATGTCTGTGGTGTATGAGGATACGTATTTATCGTGGTCTGTCTGTATCGATACCGCAAGGCTTGGAGTGCCTCTTGGATCCAGTTCAATTACCGCCCATGGAGCATAACTTTCAAAAATCCACTCTTGTGCATTTTGAGCAGGGAGTCCGGTTGCTGTAACTCTCAAATTACCATCAGGCACAACATACGATTCTGCCAGCCGGAGAGCAACAGTGCTTATAAAACTGCCATTTTTAGATATGTTCAGCTCCACGAAAGGCTCAACAGGTTCTTCAGGTTCTTGTTTGTATTTTGACGACTCCACAGGTGCTGAAAATCCTATTACTTCTACAGAATACCCATTATATGTGAGCACTTCGCCGCGCACGAGCTTGCCTGATACACCCCCAGTCCACTGCATCTGTGAACTATCAAATGTTTGGGCAAAGCCAAACCCTGAGAAAATCAAGGCTATTATGATACCACAAATCAAGCCTTTTTTCCTCTTGTCGAGAGTGGATATATTTTTAAATAACATCTTTGGATAACTTAATAATTCTAACACTCATGCTTTTGCACTTAATTCCCAATTTCCTTGACTTTGGGGCAGACAATACTGCTTTTATTTTTCATCTGTAGCCCCTTTGGATGAATACATCCATAGCGGCTTCTTTTCACTGCCTACATTGCGTCGCTGGATTTTATCTGTCTCAAGCAGGATTGTTATGAGATTCTCTGCTGTTGACTTGCTGCAACCAAGGCTATCTATTATCTCACGCAGCGATTTTTCACGAACACTTAGCAAGACTAATACCTGCTCTGTTGTGAATTTCTTTTGATACTGGTTTTGTAAAGGCATCGTCACCTCGATCATTCCTTCTTTTTATTATGCTCATAATGAGCATCATACAATCAATAGACGACACATTAGAATTTAAACTTTATGCTTTAGGGCGTAACGTATAAAGTTTGATGCAATAACTAAAAAAATGCAAAGCTGGTGTTGCTTCACACCAGTTGCGATACATTCAAATGCTATAAACAACATAAGTAACGCTCATGGCAAAAAAGAAAGAAGGCAGCGGTCTCATGTCCTCAGCGGGTTTGATGAGATACTACGATGCTGAGGAGACTGCCACATTAATAGATCCAAAAACCGTAGTTTCCATTGCAGTAGCAGCAGGGATTGCTATTCTGGCTTTGAATGCATATTACGGCATCTGGCCTTAATTTATAATCAAAATACTTTTAACCATCACTATCAATTAAGATAGCATGAAGCTATTCGGCGTTCTCGGAGACCCGGTATCGCACAGTCTCTCCCCGGTTATGCACAATGCAGCCTTCAAGGCTCTCGGGATGGATTGTGAATATCATGCATTCAGGGTGAGTAAAGATGCCCTGCATGATGCGATACACGGTGCATACGCCCTAGGATTCGGGGGGCTAAACCTCACCATACCATTGAAGGAGAAGGCCCTGGACATGGTCAGGCCCACAGAACTTGCAAAACATATAGGAGCAGTGAACACGATAGATTTTAAAAAGGGAATCGTGGGATATAACACAGACGGAACAGGGGCTAAAATGGCATTGGAGAGCCATGGGATTGGAATCAAAGGGAAGAAGGTGCTGCTGCTGGGTGCAGGAGGTGCTGCAAGGGCGATTGCCTTCCAGCTTGCCTCGGACGGCGCAGGTGTGACCATTGCAAACAGGACAAAAGAGCGTGCAATTGCCCTTGCAGAGGATGTAAGCAGAATCGGAAAAGCAAGAGGTGCAGGTCTTGATGAGCTTAAAAATCTTGTCCAGAATTGCGATATTCTCATAAATTCGACTGCTGTTGGCATGTCTCCAAAAACATCTGAAACCATGGTAACATCGGATATGATGCACAGCAAACTTGTGGTATTCGATATAGTATATAACCCGGTCGATACCATGCTGCTTTGCGAAGCTAAAAAAGCAGGTGCAAAAACAATTGACGGCGTGATGATGCTTGTATTTCAGGGCGCTGAGGCATTCAAAATCTGGACAGGTAAGACCCCGCCTCTGGATGTTATGGAAAAAGCTGTGAGGGAAAGACTTATATGAAAATATTAATCATCGGCGGGACAGGAGAGACAGGCAGGTGGTTTGCAA
This sequence comes from Candidatus Methanoperedens sp., assembly GCA_027460525.1. NCBI lineage: Archaea > Methanobacteriati > Methanobacteriota > Methanomicrobia > Methanosarcinales > Candidatus Methanoperedentaceae > Candidatus Methanoperedens > Candidatus Methanoperedens sp. The sequence goes on along the minus strand of JAPZAS010000003.1, from coordinate 66,784 downwards.
AATTTTATAAAAAGCATGGTTTTGACGTGGTGATCTGGGGTATCAACAGAAGGAAAGATATTGCTGTGCAACTGGGAGTTCAATTTGCAGATGACCTCGATAATGAGATAAGGACAAGCGATATCGTCATGATTTCTGTGCCGATAAATAACACAGAAAACACCATCAAGGAAATTGCTCCTAAAATGTCTGCCAGGAGTTTGCTAATGGATATCACATCCATTAAAACAGCACCCATGGGCTCAATGCTTAAGTATGCGCCTCTGGATGTTGAGATTCTGGGGACGCATCCCATGTTCGGACCTTCCATACCTGACATAAGGGGACAGACAGTCATTTTCACTCCTGTTGAGGGGAGATGCTCAAAATGGTTTCCCATAATCAGAAACCTGTACGAGGGGAACGGTGCGCATATCGAGATAATGGATGCAGTACAGCACGATAAAATGATGGCTGTTGTGCAGGGTTTGACGCATTTCGCCTATATCTCCATAGGTTCGGTTTTCAGGGAACTTGAGTTCGATGTCGCAAACTCAAGAAGATTCATGAGCCCAATGTACGATATTATGCTTGACCTCGTTGGAAGGATACTGGCGCAGAATCCCTATCTATACGCTATGATACAGATGAACCCGGAAGTGGCGAAGGTGCATAAGGCATACATCGCCCAGTGCAACCTGATGGCTGAGAGCGTCAGAAACAAGGATGTAGAGGGCTTTGTCGGCATTATGAAAAAAGCAGCAGCGCATTTCGGGGATACCGAGTCGGCGCTTAGGCGCTCAGAAAAACTTATCGGCACTAAAATAGCAGAACATGAAGAGCTTGTGAACTCGATAGGTAGAGAGCGGGCTCTCAGGCATATTTATTCAGGGGTGGTGCACCTCGGGATTGTGAAGAAAGTAACACCCAGGACTGTTTTTCTTGAGCGAAGCGGGAAGACCACAGAACTTTTGATAGAGAATGTCAGGCTTTTAAATGAAAAGGAACTGTTCTCATGGAAAGCTGCAAATTTAAAAAATGTTACACGAGATATCTCAGTTTTCACACCAAAAGGTTCTGACCCTGAGATTATAAAAAATGTGGTGAGCGCCGCGCATGGCGTGGTTTCTGTTGAAATTATTGACGTTTACGACAAACAAAACATTCAAAGTGTTACATATAGGCTCACAATTTTTAAAGATGACGATGTCGCATCTGTACAGAAAGGTGTAGAAACCCTTCTTAGGGGAATTGGATGTACAATCAGGTAAGTTTATTATTTATGAATACTACGCAACACTGAAAAGTTAGATGAAAGTGATATCATGGTGGAAAAAACAACAGTTCGACCTGACCTCAGGAAACTAAAAATCGGAGATGTGCTGCATATAGGTACCGAGGATAAGGGGGAAATCTTCAGTGTGACAAAACTTGGCGAGAACACGTATATACTTGACAGGGGCGGCGAATTAATCGAGTACGGCAGGGCTGTGATGGCTAAGAATATCTATGGTTTTGCAGAGAGGTATAAAGCTGTTTACTGGGTGACGCATGAAAAAGAATGATTTTGTGAGTATGGGATTGTATCCATAAAAAATTTTACCACTCATTTGACAGTGAACGGTACTTCATTCGAAGTAACTCCATTAACTATCACTGCTACTTTAATTGCTCCTGGAGCTAAGCCTTGAGGTACTTCGACCTTTATGCTGGTTGCACTCCATTCTTTACTCTCCAATATATTTTTCTTCCCAAACGTAACAACACTTCCATTCTGTGAAGAACCCAGATTAGTACCACTCAGTGTCACAGTTTCACCGGCTTTTCCTTCCGATGGTGTGACAGCATTTAGAACAGGCTTAGCAGGTTGTTCCTTCTTTTCACTTGCTTTACACTCAGCTGCTTTAGTTCCAAAATAGAATCCTATAATCGTTGTAATACCCCCCACTAATGCAGTCAATATAGTTTTGATAGTGTCAACAAAAACTTTGTTTGTATCGATTATAGCCTGATTATTTTTGCTGACTATATCGATTATCTTATCCATTTCTACCTGTGAAGTGGTATTTGAAGTAGTATTTAATGAAATTAACTGAGGGCCCAACGAACCAAAGTTAGTAGGCAATGTTCCAAGACTCGTTGCCGAGATTGTGGTAATATAGAACGCTGCAGCACCAACTACAAGTATAAGACCGAATGTCATTAAGACCCTACCAAGGCCCTCTATGCCTGTAGGATTCCCATCCTTATCTTTATTCAGATAGGCGAGGTATATATCATAAGACTCTGGTATCATCATAGCCAGAGCAATTATTATAAGAAGTGCCATTGGTAATGGTAATGAAGAGGTAAGCACAGCTATTAAAATTAAAAAAGCTCCAAGAAACAATCCAGCAAATAAAGACAATATCCAGTAGTAATTTCCAATTTCATTATCCTTAGCCATCTCGGTCACTCCTGCCTTATATTCCTTATATTAATAAAGTAAGAGGTTATATAAAATCTTTTTGAATAACAAATTAAAATCCGAACCCTTTATTAACCCGTATTCTGGTATTCAGCACATGAATCAAAAAGGGCTCACGGAGAAAGAAGTGCTGGCATTGCTTTCCAATGCACTGCAAAAAGACACTTCATATGATAAAGTGCTCTCCGCAATGTGTACAAGACCACATCCGATTGCGATAAAGGCTCACATGCAGTTCATCGGATCGAACATGGGCGACTTTGGTCTGTTCTCAGGAACAAGAGAACTTGAACAAAATGTAATAAAGATGATGGGAAGTTTGCTTGGAGATGAGTTTGCCTGCGGTTATATAACAACAGGAGGTACAGAATCCAATATACAGGCGCTCAGGACGGCGAGGAACCTGAGTAAAAAAAAGCATCCCAATGTGGTTGTCCCTGCTTCAGCCCATTTCTCGTTCGATAAGATTGCAGATCTTCTTGGAATAGAACTCAGGAAAGCCTCGTTGGATCACGAATTTAAAGTTGATATGGACTCGGTAGAGGCTCTCATGGACGACAATACCGTAGCGCTTGTGGGGATTGCAGGCTCGACGGAGTTCGGGCAGATCGACCCGATAGATAAGCTTGCGCAAGTCGCTCTGGCAAATAATCTGTTTCTACATGTGGATGCAGCATTCGGAGGGTTTGTCATCCCTTTCCTTGATAAAAAATATGATTTTGACTTTTCTGTTAAAGGGGTGGCATCGATAACAGCAGACCCTCATAAGATGGGTTTGTCCACAATTCCTTCAGGAGGGTTGCTTTTCAAAGAAGAATCCTGCCTTCTGCCTCTTGAGATCGATACGCCTTATCTCACAATAAGAGCGCAGCATTCTTTAACAGGAACGCGAAGCGGTGCTGCAGTGGCGGCAGCTTATGCAGTGATGATGCATCTCGGCCGGGAAGGATACAGGAAAATCGTTGGCAGGTGCATTAAGATGACAGACATGCTTGTCGCGGGAACGCGGGAGTTCGGGATAGAGCCTTTAATTGAACCTGTTATGAACGTCGTTGCCCTGGATGTTCCCAATATTGAGGAGGTGAGGAAAAAATTGCGCAAAAAAGGATGGATGACCTCGATAACGCGTAATCCGAGAGCCATGAGGCTGATAATAATGCCTCATCTTAGCGAGGAGGCAGTTTTGCTTTTCATTTCTGATCTGGAAAGATGCCTCGGGGAATAAAAAATATGAATCAAACTCCGTATTCTTTTTTCAGTGCCTCGATTTCAGGCAATAAGATATAATCCAGAGAAGTCCCCTCTGCCTTTCTTATCTGCATCGCATCAATAAGCTCTGAATATCTCCCGCCAGCAAGCCCGTTCGCAATAAGCGCTGCCCCCTGTGCTGCTTCCTTGACGTTTTTTACCGCAAAGCCTTCGAGCTTTCGTACAGGGAAGTCGATCCGCTTTTTTAATTCATCAAAAACTCCCCTGACTCTTGAAATCCTCCCTGAGACTATGATTTCCTGAGGTTTCACAGACACCGTAAGCGCCAGGATATCCTTAATTGCGCCTTCGATATATGCATTCAACGCGTCTATGTTTTCCACCAATTTTTCAGGCGCTTTTGCAAGCGCTTCCACTCCTCCCCGAAAAAGGAGTTCCTTATTAAATTCTCCCAGGAGATAAGCAAGCTCTGCATCCATGCCTCCAAGTGAGAGAAAACCGATATTGCCCGAACTTCCACCGATACCGTCCACGATTTTCCCATCCGCTATCGCCAAAGCAGCAGTATATCCAAACCCCATTTCCAGCAATATGAATGATGTCTCGCTGTAATTTTTATTATACCTTAATGCCTGATCCCGGATCCCGAGAGCAGCACAGCAGAGCTTATCCGCTGTTCCCATGTCGATTTTATTTATTTTTCGATAATTTGGGACGGTGGGAAGATGTATAACGCCTGGAATAAAAAAGACCGGAAGTTTATTCTGCTTCATCCTGTTTATAGATGCACGCATACCGAGGTTGCTTTTCCGGTCTTCTTTTTTAATCAGGGATATAAGGAACAATTCCCTCTCCCCAATGTCTTTTATATCTGTAATCGGAATGCCAAACCCGGATGGTCCCACCACCACATCTGCTCCAGTTTTCATAATAATATCCGAGAGCAGCCCTGAATCTTTGATTATATCCATGGTAGATATGGAGGTATCGAGAATTACGGTATCTTCTTCCAGACCGCAAAAATCAAAACTTTTTGTTCCGGGGTCTATGCCGATTACTCTAACCATATCCTACAGTTATCACACATATTCATTAATGTTTATGTTTTATTTGACTCGTTATTTTGGATTTAGCATAGTTTTTTATCATACGCCGCAATCTAAAGATATCATGCAGGCAGAAGTATACGATAAAGTCCGGGTAGAACGTGAAGGCGCGACGTATGAAGGAACTCTCATGCCTTCGCAGACAGACCGCCTTGTTTTAAAACTGAAAAATGGTTACAACATCGGAATAAGAAAGGATAAAGCATCTATAACCCTGCTTGAAAAAAAGCAAGAAAAAAAAGTTCAAGAACGGCTCTCCAAACCGTGCGAGGAAAGGAATAATAAACTGCCCAGCATCTCCATACTCTCAACAGGCGGCACCATTGCAAGCAGGATAGATTACCGCACAGGCGCTGTGACCTCGCAGTTCTCGGCAGAGGACATCCTGCGGGCAATCCCTGAACTTGAGGAAATAGCGAATTATAATTGCCGCATGATATACAGCATTCTAAGCGAGAACATGCGCCCCTCCTACTGGGTCGAGCTTGCGCGCGCCGTATATGAGGAGATAAAAAAAGGAGCAGATGGCATAATAGTCACCCACGGCACAGATACCATGATGTACACGACTGCAGCGCTCTCCTTCATGATCGAGACCCCGGTTCCCATCGTGCTTGTAGGTTCCCAGCGAAGCGCGGATAGACCCAGCAGCGACAATGCCATGAACGCAATATGTGCTGCAGCAGTTGCAACAAGCGACATCGCCGAGGTGTGCGTGGTTATGCACGGCGGAACGAGCGACGATTTCTGTTATATCCACAGGGGGACAAAGGTGCGGAAGATGCACACCTCACGCAGGGATGCCTTCCAATCCATAAATGCAAGACCTGTAGGGCGGGTGGAATACCCATCAAGAGAAATAAAAACACTGTCTTCTTACGTGAAGCGAGGTGAGAAGAAGCTTGCGCTCCATGATAAACTTGAACCCAGATGCGCATTGATAAAATACGTCACTGGGGCAAGCAGTGAATCGCTATTGTTTCACTCAGGCTCGGGATATAAAGGCATCGTGATAGAAGGCACGGGTCTCGGTCACGTATCAACTGACTGGATTCCTCATATCAAGAATGCCACAGATGCCGGGATACCTGTTGTCATGACCTCCCAATGCATCAATGGAAGGGTTTGCGACCGTGTATATGATACGGGCAGGGATATATTAAAAGCAGGTGCAATCGAGGGCGAAGACCTGCTTTCCGAGGTGGCGCTTGTTAAACTGATGTGGGCGCTGGGGCAGACCCGGGATATAGAAAAAGTGAAGGAGATGATGCGCACCAATATAGCAGGTGAACTCACTCGAAGCACGTGCATATCATAATCATAATAATTATTATCTGTACTCTTTAATATTAGCGTAAGTATTAAATACTATCAAAACCATCATTAATATTGTTGTAGGATTAGATGTCTAATGCCTTTAGTACCCTCAGTCTCCTTCGACCCATCGTTTTTATTAGGCATCTAATCCTACTCCTATTCATTTTTGGATTTTTCTAAAACCCTGATGCCCTTTATTCCAGTAAAAGGATAATTGCCCGTTTCATCTTTTTCTGCTGATTTTACCATGTCCCAGATGGTGAGCAGAGCCACGCTCACTCCATGAAGTGCCTCCATCTCGACCCCTGTTTTGCCTACCGATTTGACTTCGACTGTTGCCCTGATGGCTTCAATGCCAATCTCAAATTGAACATCTGTGCTGGTTACGGGAATCTGATGACACATCGGTATAACAGAAGATGTATTTTTGACTGCCATGACAGCAGCGATGCGTGCAGTTTCAAGCACTTCCCCCTTCACTATTTGCCTGCTTTTGATTGCCTCGATGGTTTTGGGCTGTAATTGTATCTCACCGCAAGCAACTGCGCGCCGCGCCACGTCTTTTTTATCGCTTATATCAACCATTCTTGCCCTGTCCTTCTGGATATGTGAAAACATATTCAATCTATTCTGACTTTTTTCCGTTTTTCAAAATCCGAAAGCAGCTCATTAAGCTTCCCCGCTAATTCGCTGGCTTCATTCAGCCTTAACCTTATAACTGCCTCATCCTCATCGTGCTTTACTACGATTCGTATCCTGTTGCGTTCAATATCTGAAAGAATTTCCCTCATGCTTTCATCACCGCAGGTATATAATCAATAACATCCGTGGCAAGAAGCCCGTATCCAAATTCCACAAAAGCCAGATCCCCTGCCGCGCCGTTAATGAATGCGCCAGCACACGCTGCTTCAAATGCTTCGTGTTTGGCAAAGAGGGCGCCGCTCAGACCTGCAAGAACATCGCCTGTTCCGCCAACCGTCATGCCAGCATTCCCGGTCCTGTTGGCTCGAACTTCTACGCCGTCTGAGATTGTATCAACAGCACCTTTTAATAATACCGTGACTTCGTTATTTCTGGCAAAATTCCTGATGAAATCAAGTTTTTCTTTTTCATCTTTGGGAACTTCAACGCCGGATAATCTTTTCATTTCACCTGCATGAGGTGTAACGATAATATTCCTGTGGAGCAGGGGAAGCAGCTGCGGCTGGAGTGCATCGGCATCGATCACGGCTTTTTTGCACAGCGGGACTATTTTTTCGACTGCTGCAAGCGTCTCTTCCGAGGCTCCAAGACCCATGCCCATGACTACCACATCATGTTTCTTTACCAGCTCCGAAATAGCCGGGATATCTTCTTCCACCAGCCTGTCGCCTGAAAGCGCCCGAACAATGAGATTGGGGGAAAACGAAGCAATTATATCTGCAATGTTCCTCGGCGCCGCAACCGTGGTAATATCCGCACCGGCGCGAAGCGCGCCGAGGGCAGCGAGAGCAGGTGCACCTGAATATGCCCCTCCCCCGATTACAAGAACCCTTCCTGCATCGCCTTTATGGATTGTCGCCGGCCTTTTTAGAAAGGGTTTGATATCGCCAGGTCCAACAAAAAATTCCGCTTCCTTAGGAATACCGATATCTACTACCTGGATCTCGCCGGTATATTTTCGCGCCTCAGGAGAAACCATACCTGCTTTCATTTTATGGAAGGTCAGGGTCAGGTCAGCATGCACGGATTTCTCAAATTCACCCCCATCCGGGTCGAAACCTGAAGGGACATCCACTGAAATCACAAAGGCATCCGAATCATTGATAATATCGATAGCCGTGGATTCAGGCTCGTGTATTTTCCCTTTTATGCCTGTTCCGAAAATCCCGTCGATAATCACGTCGGCATTTTTTATCATGGCAATATCATATGCAGTTGAATCCGTGACCTGAATTAAAGGGATAGAAGTCTTCTCAAGCGTGTTCCAGTTATGCAGAGCTTCGGGTGTTTTGAGCTCTTCTTTTCCTCCGATGAGAATTACAGCGACATCATAATTGCTAAGGTGCCGCGCAGACACGAAGGCATCGCCTCCGTTATTGCCTTTTCCTGCCATGACCACGACTTTACCCGAGCTTATCCTTTGTTTTACAGCATTGGCAACGGCAGCCCCTGCGTTTTCCATAAGCTGGAGGCGTTTTATACCGAGGTACTCGCAATTGGCATCGATAGCTGCCATGCGGGATGAGGTGATTGCTTCCATGAACAGATAATCCACCCGTAAACACTTATAATTTGTTCAAGAATATTACGGATATAAATGTAAATCGTATTCTTCTATTACGGAGTAACAAAAATGTTTCATCAAATGTCCCAACAACACCATCTGAAGCGCGTACGAACCATAGCCGACTACCAGTTCGGGCGTGGCGTTGGCGAAGCACTCTTTCCCGATAACGTGGAATTCCGGTTCTCCTCGACAAAAAGAATTCGCCAGATTCTGCTTGACGGCAATCGACTTGCCACAATCAGGGCTCACGACGGCATGCTGACTTTGAGTATTGAAGGTGCAAGAAGGCTTCATGCTTTTATAAAATATCCCGGGCAAAGGGTTGTGGTCAACAGCGATGCAGCGCCCTTTGCAGCAAAGGGCAAGACTGCCTTTGCGCGGCATGTCCTGGCAGTTGACCCCGACATCAGGGCTGGCGAGGAAGTACTTTTGGTGGATGAGGCTGACCGCCTTATAGCAACAGGGAAAACCATGCTCTCTGCACTCGAAATGCTCTCATTCAAGAAAGGCATAGCTGTGGATGTGAGGGGCGGGGTTGAGAGCGGGGATAAAAACTGGAACGAATGAAAACTGCCTCAGAGACAATCAGGCGCGCCAAATACGGCATATTGTGCATTCAGGAACCGCGTTAAACCTGCCCAACAATACCATTAAAATGAGCATCAAAGCCGAGGTATTTTTCAATGTCAAACTCATTCATGATTTCAAGAGATACGGCATCCGTAAAACTCAGGTTCCTGCCGGAATACTGCTTGATTGTTTTTGTGGCTCTGCCTAAGAGCGCCGCATCAACAAAAACCATTTTTATCCTTGGGGATAGAATCACTTCGGAGATATCCATTGCCACCGATATGCTTTTTGTCCTGACAAGTGCAAGCGTCAGAGCCTCGTCGTAGATGTAATCAGAAGCATACATCTGCCCATATTTCCCATTCAGGGCATCCCTGAATAACTTGCTTGCGATCTCATGATATTTATCCTTTTTATTCCTGTACGCCAGAAATGCACCAGTATCAATGAACACGGACATTTTCAATCCTCTGTGTAGATGTATTCATCCACCTTGCTGGCATCGGTTTTGATGCCCCAGTCTATAGGAGGCTTCATAGCAGGGTCTTTTTCAAGGGGAGGTAGCTTTCCAGCCTGTAAAAGCTCATCTTCATGTTTCATTGCAATACGGGTTATGGTGTCGATAAGCTCGGTAAGGGTCTTTTTCTTGCGTATGGTCAGCGTCATCTTTGCCTGAAGCACATCGAGGAGCTGTTTTGTTTCATCCGAAACTTTGATCGTGGTTGTCATGAATTATTATTATACTATTATTCTTAATATACTTTTCTACTTTTATTCACTTGCATGCCCATATTTTTTATTACCCACAGTTATCTCTCCGTATGGTAAATATTATATACAGTAATGTTCTATTATGCTCTGGTGAAGTTTAATGAGCCACGTCATAGGATTGAAATGCAGGGAATGCGGCGCTGAGTACCCTGCCATTATCCAGAATACCTGTTATGAATGCTTCGGTCCTCTTGAAGTAAATTACGACTGGGATTATATTTCAGATCATATAAGCAAAGAAAAAATCGCATCAGGTCCAAAATCCATATGGAGATATGCCGACCTCCTGCCCCTTGAAACAGAAAAGCGCATTGACCTCGGAGCGGGTTTCAATACGCTTCACCATGCAGAGCGCCTCGGCGCAGTGCTCGGGCTGGATGAACTCTATATTCTCGATGAATCGGTGAATCCCACCAACTCCTTTAAGGACAGGGTAACGTCGGTGGCGATTTCAAAGGCGATCGAATTCGATGTGAAAGCCGTGGGTTGCGCAAGCACGGGCAACCTTGCAGCAGCCGTGGGCGCGCATGCCGCGAAAGCAGGATTGCCTGCATACATTTTCATCCCGGCCACAATCGAGCTTGGCAAGATTGTGCAGATGCTCATCTACGGTCCGAATGTAATTGCGGTAGAAGGTACTTATGATGACGCCAACCGCCTCGCAAGCGAGGTGGCGGATTCCCATCCTGACTGGGCTTTTGTGAATATCAATATCCGTCCGTATTATACAGAGGGTTCAAAGACGCTTGCGTATGAAACAGCCGAGAAGATGAACTGGCAGGTTCCTGACCATGTCGTAGTACCCATGGCAAGCGGGGCGCTGCTGTGTGCTATTTCCCGTGGCTACAAAGAGCTTGAACGCGTGGGTCTTGTAGAGAGTGCCGACGTAAAAATATCAGGCTCGCAGCCCCTTAACTGTTCACCCATATCATGCGCAGTCCAGCATGGAAGCGAAGTCGTGCCAGTGAGGAACTATGAGACCGTGGCGCACAGCTTAGCCATAGGCAATCCTGCAGACGGCTACTATGCCAAGAAAACAATCCTGGATTCGGGCGGCTATGCGGCTTCGCCCACAGACCCCGAAATCATCGAGGCTATCCATCTTCTCGCAAGAACGGAGGGCATCTTCACAGAGCCTGCGGGCGGCACCACAGTTGCAGGTTTAAAGAACCTCATAAAAAGCGGGCATATTCAGAAAGATGAGCGGGTGGTTATCTATGTTACAGGGAACGGTCTTAAAGCCCAGGACACGCTGCTTAAATCGCTGCAGCGCCCGCCGGTGATAAAACCTATGCTGAGCGAGTTTGAACATCTCACCGCGCCAAAACTTGAGATTCATAAGCATAGAGAGGCTTTGCCTCTTGCACATTCATAAAGGTGATACAAAATGGTTAAAATAAGATTTTCTTCTGCATTGAGCAATGTTACCCATGCACGCGAGACTACCCTGGAACTTGGAAATACAACGGTAAAGACCGTGCTGGATAAACTGGTCGAACAGTACGGTGCCGATTTTGAGAAGCGGATTCTTGAAAAAGGCGAAGTAAGACGGTTTGTGAACCTGTACGTGAACGGCGAGGATATAAGGCATTTAAGCGGTCTTTCTACGGGTGTGAAGGATGCCGACGAGATATCCATACTGCCTGCCGTTAGCGGGGGATAAATTAAACCCCTATTTCCTTTATCGCATTCCTGACACCCAGAGCCACTCCCTCCACTTCAATCCCTCCTTTTCCTTTTGCGCCGTCCCCCACAACATAAAGATTGCTGACAGGCGTCCTGTTCCCGATGTCCCATCCCGATGAAACCCTGTTCACAGGCCATCCGTTGGAATAGGATTGAACTAAAAGCACCTCGTACTTCTTATCCGGGAAGAGACGCTTCAGGTCAAGAAGCCCGAGATTGATCTCACTATTCAGATTACCTGAAATGACAGCCTGATGCGACATTATAAGGTGTTTCCCAGGCGGCGCAAGCGCCGGGTCTGCGTTTGTCACTTCGTTGATGCCGTTTATCCTCTCTGTGAAAGGGGTGAAAAAAACGCCGCTGTGACCTATCAGCGGCTCATCCGAAGAAAGGCATATTTTTATTCCTTGCGAAGGTCTGACCTTTTTTATTTTCTCAAGATACGCATTATCCCTGCACTCATACATCCTGCTCGTCTCAAGGTGTCCGATATCACTGATGACAATGTCAGCATCCACTGTTTTCCCATTCACTCTGACTCCACTTGCACGGTCTTTATCGGTGATTATCGTATCAACACATGATTTAGTGTGTATCCTTCCGCCGTTTGACTTAATAACATCAGCAAGTGCGCCGGTCACTGCACCGCAGCCGCCGAGCGGGGTTCCCGAGCCCTTGTACAGATACATGCTGTCGATTATTTCCAGCATCTCCCGCGCAGGGACTTCTTTTGCCCGCAGGCTCAAAGACCAGCCGCAGAAAGAGTCTGCAAGCCTCAGCAGGAATTCATCATCAAAAAATTTTAAGATCCAATCCCTGAATGAGATATCGCTTTTTGGCTTGAATTTCCGTGAAAACAGAAGTATAGCTCCAAGTTTCACCTTTTTTGTAAACCCAAGCTCTTTTCGGAAATCATGAAACTCGATATTCTCCCCAGTCTCTTTTCTGATGACTGCCATCGGGCTCGAGTCAATTATGGTTACATCAGCGCCCACCTCGCGCAGCATCTGTGCTAATGGTCCTCGTGAGCCGTGGGGTATCATGTGAAGCGCGCCTGTGCTGAGTTTGAAGCCTTTATATTCAAGATTGGCAAACCGCCCGCCTATGAAGGGCAGTCGCTCGAATATCTCTACATTGTACCCTGATTTTGAGAGCTTTGCGCCAGCCAGCAAACCCCCGAGACCTGCGCCTATGATAACCGCTTTCATCCGTCCTCCGAGATGGCACAGACGGGGCAATAATCCACGCAAATGCAGCACTCAACACACTTTTCGTTCATCATTGCGCACCCGAATACTGTTATTGCATCGTAGGGGCAGTATGCGGCGCACTGAGCGCAGCCCACGCATTTCTCGCTGACTTTCATAAAGGGTTACGCCCCTTTATGACGTCCCGAGTCACGCCTCGGGAGGGCGTGTCCGGGTATGGCGCACCATACCCGTCGTTTGAGAACCGAAACATCGGTTCACGCTGTATCCACGTATGCCTGTGGGCATACGTGTCTGCGAAGTAAAGCGGCGCAACGGTTTTTGATGGAACTTTCCCAAAGTTCCTTGATAAAACTTTCCTAAAGTTTTTCATCGGGTTCCTGCCGCCCCTATCTTCTCCGCCAGCTTCGCCAGCACTTCCTTTCTCATGCCCTCCACGAACTTTATGCTCCCTACGACAAGATGCCCTCCTCCGCTCACGCCCGCACCTTTAATCTCGCCGTGCAGTTCTTTCACAATCTGCGGGATGTTCATCTTAACACCCCTTGAGCGCAGCACTGCAAAATCAGGACCGTATCCTATCGTTACCACAGGCTGCCCGCTGTATTTGGTGCACAGGCGGTCATGTATCTCCCCGCTTGTCTTGCCCGGAGGGGGAAAGGTGAACTTGTGGGCATAGTTCTCCACGTCGATCACATTCAATATTGCGCCGTTGGGCAGCGTCTGCGTTTTTACATTGGGCATCGAAGCCTCAAGCTGCTCTGTAATCGCCGCATTTGCCTGCTCGCACAATAATTTCACGATCTGCTGATGCCTGACATTAGAGCCCAGGTTGAGAATATCGTTCATCATCCCCCGCCCATCGTTGAACCTCTGCCAGAACGCCTCGTAATCCAGGGCAAGAGCCATCTCCTTTAGCTCTTCTGGTTTATATTTCTCTGCTATCAGAGACTTATAAAGCTCTGCTTCATGCGCCTCCGACCTGTCCCCGACCGCTGAAACCGCCGGCAGGTGCTTTATTTCTTCCGTGACTTCAGGGTTTATCATCCTTGCAATCTCGGCTCCCAGCATGCCTGTGGTTATGCCGAAGTCTCCGCCTGCATAGGCAGGATTTACATGCTCAAGCACCATAGAATCTATCGTACCGTCGGGATGATGATGGTCAATGACAAGGATATCCACGCCATAAATCGCCGCCTGTTTCATAGCTGGCATGTCCTCCTCTGTCGCCCCGTTGTCCATCAATACCACAAGGGGCATTTTCTGGGCAAATCTCTCCTGGTCTTCGAGTGCAAAGGTGAGGTCTTTTGTCACATCCTCCAGTTCATAAAACGGCGCCTTTGAAGGAGAGCGCCTGTAGAAGTGCCGGTCTGCATCGGAGCCTCCGACTTCCCGCAGCAGGGGCAGGAGCGCGCGCTCGATAGCGATAGCCGAAGTGATGCCGTCTGCATCGGCGTGGTGCCGTATGACTATCGGGCGGGACTTAAAAACTGCTTTCCTGATCAGTTTTGCAGCATTTCGCATCCTGGGCTTGAGTTTTTCCAGCACATCGCTCTTTACAAGGAACTCGGTATCATGTGGTTCAGCCCGCTTGTCGATTGCGGATTCTATCTGCTCTTTAATACTTGTGGCATCCCCTCCCCACAGCGGTTTCATGGAACGGATCTCCACCTGCATGGCGCCGTTCCTCATTGAGGGTTCGCCGAAGATTTTTACGATGGTCTCTGACTTTATCTCAGGGTAAGCCCGCTCACCTGCTTTCTCAAAAGCAGCGCACTGCACCGTGCCGTCTTCATCTGAGATTGTGAATATTGTGGGGCCGCCTGTCTGTTTTATCTGGATTACCTCGCCTGAGAGATGGACGAGTTTGCCAAGGTATTTTGAGAGTTCTGTGGTCTTCCTTCGAGGAAGTTGTTTTTCAACCTCGATCACCTGGTATTCCTTGAGGCTGCGTGGGATTAATTCGATATTGCCGTTTGAGGCTATGTTTCTTATTTCGACAAAGAGCTTATCGCCGATTTCAGGAGTGAAATTGATGTTGCTTGAATGAATAAGTCCTCGAAGCTGGGGATTCAAATCCACGAAAACCCCGAAGTTAGCATGCCCCTGCACCTTTCCTTCGTAAATCTTCCCGATCTCAAGCTCGCGGGTGTCGCACTCAGGACTGAGAATATTCACAAGAGGTTTTTTAGCACAGCTTTCGCAGAGGTCTCCTTTCGTGGTTTCCTTGCCGCAGACCGTGCATGTGAAGAACTTTCCCCTGCCGGCGCAGGTTTTGCATGGTTCTGTGACTGAAATTTTGCCCGTTCCGTTGCAAGCGGTGCATGTCATTCCTCCTGCCATGAGTTTGCCGATGTCTTTTTCCGAGAGTTTTTCAAGGCTTATGGACTTTGTCTTGCCTGAGCCCTTGCAGTCGGGGCATTCCTTTTCGCTGATTATTATCAAGCCTGTGCCTTTGCAGGCGGTGCATTCGAGGGTCATTATTTCGTGATAGATGCGGTGCGGGGTAAAATAAGTTACGCGACTCTTCCCCCCTTTTCTGAGGCAAGATTATTAACATAATGAAAGAATTATAGTAATTAATACAGGCAGATATTGTGTTGAGGGAATAAAAACAAAATGAAAAGTAAAAGCACAAAAACCGAACCAAAAACAGACGAAATTCTTGTGACACTGAAGAGCTTCGACTTTATCCACAGCGTTCTGCTTTTCGGCTCGCGTGCAAGAGGAAAAACAGGGAGGGACATAGACATCTGCATCATCCCTTCAAGAGAACTCAGTCTGAGAGAGAGATTATCCATTGATTCTGCCATGCCATCGGGTGTTGACATTTCAATGTACCACGAACTGCCGGTTCACATCAGAAAAAGGATTTCAGAGGAGGGAAAGGTGCTTTACACAAAGGACATGTACCATCTGCTCACTCTTTTCAAAGAGAACGATCTAGAGTATGCAGGCTACAAGAGATACAGGGAATATTACAACAAGGCAATAAGGGAAATGAGCAGGAGAGTAAGGGTTTAACATGGATGCTGAAAGGATAAAGGATAAATTGAGTGAGCTTCTGGTTTATATCGCAGAACTTGATGAGGATATACCTGGCGCAGAAGATGAATATATAGAGGAGCGCCGGACAAGAAGAGCATGTGAGAGAACTTTCCAGCTTGCCTGCGATACTATTCTGGACATCTGCAACCTGATAATCGCCGGCAAAGGTCTTGGGCTTCCAAAGGATAACAGGGATGCGATACGAAAGCTTGCTGATAACAAAATAATTCCGAAGAAACTATCGGAGAGGCTCGAAGATATGGTAGGATTCAGAAATCTTCTGGTTCACCGATATGGCAAGGTGGATGATTCAAGAGCCTACCATTACCTGAAAGAAGAAATTGATGACCTGTACGAGTTCGCAGAAGCGATTGAGAAGCTAATCGAATGACAATTGATTTAATTATCTCCCGCCTCAAAAAGCGCTACCCTCCAGGCAAATTCCACTCATCTGACCCATTCCGAGTGCTCATTGCCACAGTCCTCTCCCAGCGCACCCGCGACGAGGTCACTGATAGGGCAGCAGAAAAACTCTTTGCAAAATACGGCTCACCCGGCGCTCTTGCTCAGGCAGATGTTGTGGATATCGAGAAATTAATTCGCGCGGTTGGGTTCTATCGTGTGAAAGCGCCGCGCGTGAAGGAAATAGCCCGGATTATCAGTAACGATTTCAAGGGCAAAGTACCTGACGATATGGATACGCTGCTCTCGCTTCCGGGCGTGGGAAGAAAGACAGCCAATTGTGTACTGGTTTACGGGTTCGGCAAGGATGCGATAGCTGTTGACACCCATGTGCACCGAATCTCAAACAGGCTCGGGCTTGTGAACACGAAGACGCCGGAGGAAACTGAGGTAAGACTCAAAGAAGTGCTCTTAAAAAGGCACTGGCGCCACATCAACGAACTCCTTGTGCGCTTTGGTCAGGATATATGCAGACCCGTAGCGCCGAGATGCGGCGCCTGCATGCTTGCTGAGCTGTGCCCAAGCAGGAGGCAAAAGTAAACGTATGCGCTTCGACCTGCACATCCATTCAAACCACTCAACTGACTGCAGCTTGAAAGTGGACGACATCCTGAAGCAGGCTGTAAAAAAAGGGCTTGACGGGATTGCTATATGCGACCACAATACAGTGGAAGGAAGCCTTCATGCCAGGAGGAGGGCAAAAGAATTGAACCTGCCTTTGCTTGTGCTTTCAGGAGTGGAGGTTTCAACAACCGGGGGGCATCTTATCATACTCGGGGTAACAGAAAATATCCAGCCAAACCTTTCGCCGCAGGAAACTATCAGGATTGCCCATCAAAAGGGCGCTGTGGTAATAGCGGCGCATCCTTTCAAGGTGAGAAGCATCGGCAATGTGGATGGGCTCGACGTGGATGCAGTCGAAACCTTCAATTCCAGGTGCATATTCGGGGAAAACCTGAAAGCAAAAGAGATGGCTGTGGCTCTTGGAAAATCTGGAGTCGGAGGAAGCGATTCCCACATGCTTTCAACAATAGGTCTCGGGTTTACGGAAATAGAAGCAGAATCGGATGAAGGGTCTGTCCTGTCCGCAATTAAAGAAGGAAGAACACGCTCTGGCGGACAGATTGCTCCATTATATGTGGTATTTATTCAGGTTGTACGCGGATTCTTACGAAGGCTTAACAGACTTGGAAAAGAATCTTACAGCAAGATTTTTCAACAATGAACTAATGTAGTGTAGAATTAATATGGCGGAATATGATGTAATCGTTGTAGGAGGAGGCATAAGCGGTCTCCTATCAGCCCTGACCCTTTCAAGACACGGGAAGAAAGTCCTCGTGCTTGAAAAAGACAGCATCGTGGGAGGCAACTGCAACAGCTACACCGTGGACGGTTTCCAGGTGGATACAGGCGTGCATGCTATAACCCACCTGCGTGAGGGGCCTCTGCGGCGACTGATGGATGAATATTTCACGTACATACCTTTGTTTTTGGATTTTGGGCATTACTTTGTGCGCACAGAGAAAGGTCTTACGAAACTGCCCTCCAATATCAAAGAGTTTGTCACTTTTGATATCCTGCCCAGAAAAGACAGGCTCCTGCTTTCACAGGCATTGACAAAAGCCATTACACAGATTACATTCGGGATGCTGGATGCCAATCAGTCGGTGTACGATTACCTGCCAAAAGGGCTGTCCAAGGACACATATGATTTTGTGGATGCAATAGCTTATTCCCTTTCTGGAAAATCCATGAAAGAGACATCGGTTCATCGCGTATTATACGGGAGCAGCTTTGTCAGGGACAGCGTTTCTGAGGATATTTTTGAGGCTGTCCAGGAGAATTCATCATACTCCTCCATGATAACCGACAGGCTGTCAAAATACCAGCTGACAGGTCATCTTTCAGCTTTAAGCCGACTTGCGACCAATAAAATAGCTTACGCGCAGGCATACCCGCGCGGCGGTCTGAAATCACTTTTAAATGCGGTTTTACACTCGATGCCCAGAACTGTGCAGATAAAAACAAATTCAAGGGTAAAGGAGATACTTACGGAGAACGGAAAAGTAACAGGAGTTGCCACAGATAGCGATTCTTTCTCATCCGATGCTGTCATATATACAGGGTTTGTAAAAAGCCTGGCATCTTTTGTCTCGCTGCCTTCCGATTATAAAGAAAAACTTTCCCGCATCGACCAGACGCTGAGTCTTACTATCTGGCTGGGCTTGAGTGAAAAAATGAAGGAATTTGATTACATGGGGTCTGAGATATGGTTCAAGGACGGCGCATACTGGGCTATGCCTATCAGCAATTACGATGTGTGCATTGCGCCAAAGGGTAAGCAGCTTGTGGGGTTCACCTTCGTTATTGACGATAAGCAGAATATCGAAGGCGAAAAGAAACGGGCGCTTGAATTGATCCTGCGCGCACTTCCGGGAATCGAGAACAGGATTGAAATGACCCATTACCAGGTGACAATCCCAGAAAAGGCTGCTGTAACCCTCAACGGCTATTTTGCCGGGCCGCGATCGCCCCTTCCAAACCTATACCTTGCCGGAACAGATACGGATAACCGGAGTATGGGAGTTACAAGAGCCGGGTATTCGGTGCTTGAGCTTCTGAGGGCAATGAAAGAGGATAAGAAACTCTGATTATTTTTCCGCTTTTCTCCTTTTTAAATAATCCGAAAAACCGCAATTTAGCACCACAAGAATCCCTGCGGTAAAAACAAGAAGACCAAGAAGTTTTTGATGCGAGGCGTTTTGGAATAGAAGCACAACGCCTGAGTGCAGTATCAAGAGACCTAAAACAAGCGAAGTTACCTCTTTATACTTCTGGAAAAGCGTGTAGTATATGAGACCGGCAGACCATGTCCCTATGCCGAGATATTCATAAGAGATATCACTTTTAGCCGGGTCGTAAATACGGTAGTACAGTCCCAGAAGTAAAAATAATGCACCTATAATCCCCAGGAAAATTATTTTCGTCCTCTTCATGCCAATCGACTTTTTCCTTACTCGATCTTTAATACTCTGACAGCTCTTAATTACTGACGGCAGCCGAGTTTCTTGGTAATGGGAATGACCTGCTGGAAGCAAGATGCAGGGAGCTGTTTAAAGAGCATCAGGTGGAAGAGTGACATTAATCCTCTTTCTTCACTTCCACCTTTATCTCTCTTATCAGCTTGACGCCCATCCCTCCAATCCTTCCGCCTGCGGAGGCTACAAAGAACATAAGCGCGTACCATATACCCATGTTTACGAGCTTGCTTGAATCCCTGCCTGAAATCAGCTCGGCCTGCGCTTGCGGTGTGTTTGCTCCTGTTGGCAGCGATAGGGTGACGCTGTTCATTTCAATCACCGAAGGAGGTGGCGTTGCCCCTGTATATACATTGTACATTGAATAAACCGCCCAGATTATAAGTATCAAACCTGCAATGAGCAGGGCATACCCGGTAGCTTTGTAATCCTTTATTTTCAATTTTTCGAAAGTACCCATATAACACCATCTCTTTATTAAAATCAACGGTATATAAATTTTTCTTGACTGCAAGCCGAAACTTCGGCTTGCAGTGTTGGGGTATGCACAGCATACCCCCCGTTTGATAAAACTTTCCTAAAGTTTTTGAAATAAATACAGGACACAAAACGATAACTATTTAGACCAAGTTGCATTAAAATGTAATAAGAATAACGAAGAGGGTGGAAGCATCAACCTCAAAGATTTTCTTTCAAAGAGCAATACCGAACCCGGACTGTCAGAGTTAATCCTGTTCTTCAGCGAGCAGGGGAAAACAATAAAGAGCGGCTTCCTCCGAGGACAGAATAAAGCCGGGACAAAGAATATCTACGGCGAGGAGCAGATGGCTCTTGACAAATGGGCCGATGAGGTTTTGATTAGCGGATTAAAAAAAACAAGGCTAGTGCGGTATATAGCTACGGAAGAGCAGCCTGATATTATCGAAATCGATAATCCCAAAAACGAATTCGGGGTGGTCATAGACCCACTTGACGGTTCTTCCCTGATAGACGTGAACCTTGCCGTCGGCACGATTATAGGGATTTATCCTGGAAATGTGCTGGATAAAGGGGAAAACATGCTTGCAGCGATGTATATCCTCTACGGGCCCCTGACCACGCTAACGCTGACGGCAGGCAATGGGGTGCATGATTTTGTCATGGATGAAAAAGGGGTATTCAATCTTACTCAGAGGGATGTTAAAATCCCGGACGGGAAAATATATGCACCCGGCGCTCTTCGAAAGGATTACCTGCCAGCACACGCCATGTTTATTGAGAATCTTGAGAAGGGGGGGTATAAACTGCGCTTTTCCGGCTCTTTCGTGGCAGACATGCACCAGATTCTCCACAAAGGCGGGGTTTTCACCTATCCGGGATTCAAAGGAAAAGAAAAGGGAAAGCTGCGTCTGTTATTCGAGGCAAACCCCATGGGGAAGATAATAACCGAAGCTGGGGGGGCAATCAGCAACGGAAGAGTGAATATCCTTTCTATTAAGCCTCTGGCTATCGATGAGTTGACTCCAATCTACGCAGGAGGTAAAAAGGAAATCAGCCTGATTGAAAAGCTTATGGCGCAATGATGATATTAGAGAGTTTGTATGAAAGAAAGTGATTTTGCACCAATTTCTGGTTCTACCATTCTGAACAGCATCGTCGGCAGGAGAATGATAATCATGGCGACAAACACAAGGGTTACCACGGTCGCCCGCGGCATCTTCAGGGCTGCAAGGGATACGGATTCAGCTGTGTTTATGGAACTTGCGCGCTCCGAATGCGACTTAAAAGGCGGATACACCGGGCTTACTCCAAAGGCTTTTTCAGAAAGGGTGAGAAAGGCTGCTGTGGATACGGAATGCGATGTATGGGCGCTCCATGCAGACCACATCACGGTCAAGAAAGGCGATGCCAAAGAAATAGATGATACAAAAAAACTGATCGACGCCCAGATAGAAGCAGACTACACCTCGTTCGCAATAGATGCTTCTCATCTCTTTAATTTTGAGGGAAAGAACCTGCGGGAGGAGCTAGATAAGAATATCCAAGTTACCACCGAATTGGCAAAGCACATAGAAAAAAGAATGAAGGGAAAGGAGTTCGGGCTTGAGGTTGAGGTTGGCGAGATCGGAAGGAAGGATGAGCATGGTCTTGTGCTTACAAAGCCCGAGGAAGCGGTCGTGTTCATCAAGGCTCTGAACGGGAACGGCGTGCATCCCCAGGTTATTGCTATTGCCAACGGAAGCGTGCACGGGAATGTATACGATGAGCACGGGAACGTGATTGAGCAGGTATCCATCAACATCCCGCAGACAAAGGCTGTTGCGAAAGCATTACGGGACAATAACCTGAACGTTGGGATTGCACAGCACGGGATTACAGGCACGCCGCGAGAACTCATAAACCTGGAGTTCCCCAAGGGCGATATTATCAAAGGGAATGTGGCTACGTTCTGGCAGGACATCGTGTTTAATGTGCTGAAAGTGTATGAGCCGGAGCTGTACAGGGACATGTGGAACTGGACGCTTGAAACGTATCGGGCGAAAAATCCGGGCAAGAAAGATAAGGAGATCTTCGGGAGCAACTGCAAGTTCGCTATCAGGGAGTTCTTTGACAGGATTTACAGCGTGGATGAGGATACGGAGAGGGCGATTGAGGCTCTTGTTTATGCCGAAAGCCTGATATTTTTCAGGGCGTTCAGTTCGAAGGGGTCGGCGGGTCTGGTGAGAGAAAGGTTGAAGTGATAGACAAAAGTCTTATTTTGCGATATATATACGCCACAAAAAGCATGTATACGATTAATTCCTCCCGCATCTCCTTCACCACCCCACCCCACCGCGCTGCCCTCTTTGAGGAGGCGAAGGCGCTGTACTCTGCGGAGGCGCCGGACAGTCAAAAGATTTTGGTTTCGTAGGCACGCGCCTCGATGCCGAGGAGAGCGATGTGGTACATGACCTGCTCGCTTATCTGGCTGAGCAAATGATCGATGAACAAGAAGAAAAATGCGGAGATAAAGGGCTTTCTGGATTTCCTGAAGGGAGAGATAGGCGCTTCTATTGATGATTTATCCAATAAGACCGCAATTCAGGAATATTATAGCCATGAGTTCCAGAATCTAATAGATGTGCTTGTCAAAAATAAGAAGAAGCTAAAGGCTGGATACGACCCCAAAAATCCTAACAATTATAAAATCCTGAAGGATTGGTATAACGATTCCGCAGGCAAACTTGCGCCGCTTATGAAGGGGATTGAGGCGACGGATGGGCTGATTGACAGGATTGTTTACAAGCTGTATGGGTTGACTGATGATGAAATAAGGATTGTCGAGGAGAGTATTTCGGGGAAAACTGGAAAGCCCAAATCTGGAGAAGAGACATAAAAAAATGTTTAAGAACTGGGATTATAATCCTTCAATAATTTGCATGAAAATGCCTCTTTTTGAAATCTCAAGTCATTGGCTATATTCGTAAAACCTTTTTTGCAATTCTTTGCAAACTCCCTGTCATCTAAAAAGAACTCAATCGGCTTGATTTCGTTCAAATTTGTCATCAATTCCAGAAAAATCCGTTCGTCATAGGAATCCTTAAAGTGGATTTCAGCAAGTGATTTCTTAACATTGGCAAGATTTTTGGAATTTAAGGTTTTTATTTCATAATTCGGATGGATTTCGCCTATTTTCAGGAGAATCAATCCTGATAGATTTATGGAAAGTTCTGATAAAAAAGAGGGAAGATCCTCTCTATCGTGATCCTTTAGAAAAAGAGAGATTTCATGAAAAACCAGAATCAGGAAATTCGTAATTCCGGGCTTTTTATTCATTATTTTCTTGAATTTTTCGATAAGCAAAGCCTGCGAATCCATTGAACTGAGAGTCGGGTTTTGATAAATATCGGGAAAAAATTTGAAAATTTCCACCAGAATCTCATTTATTTTATTCCTCAAAACATTATGAGATTCTTTTATTGCAGATTTACATAAAACCAGTTGCTCATCTCGTTTATCTTTTATCAATGCAACCGACAACTTATGAATCCTGTCTCCATTGTTAACTATCCCTAAAATTATATTTGTATCTAGGGAAAAATTCATCTCATGCCTCTAACACTTCAAAAATGGCATTATAATTCCTTGGGATAGATTCTACTTTTAAATTTAGGATGCTTAACTCAGAGATATAATCCTGAAGCTCATCAAATGTGATTTTGCCCCTGTGAAAAGCTTCAAGTTTAAGCAATGAGACTGCTATCCTTGTCCACAGCTCAACTTTTTCTGGATTTTTTACACCTTCTTTTACGAATTCTTGAACTAAAAAAAACATCTGGTCAAGGACTAATAACTGGCTGGTATTTTCTTTTTTATCCCAAATTTTCGATTTTATTTCATCCCTTATAGAAGAGATTCTCCCGTTAAGTTTTATCAAAGACAATCTATAAACTTCATATTGCTGACGTGTATCCAGTTTAGCTGTAAAGGATTTCAATTTTTTAAAAGATTCATCGAAATCCTTCAATTCCGAGATTTTATCTTCCAATCTTTTTTCGATTTCTTCAAGGTCTTCTTCATAGATATTGATAGAAACGATATCTGTCAAAGCATTAAGTAATTTTTCCCTGGTTTTATAATCCACATTTAAAATTTGGTCCAGTTCATTCTGGACAGCATACAGTCTGCGCATTGAACGTAAATAGTCGACAGCGCCAACCACAGGTCGCCTCATCCATGTGATTATCTCGAAAATTTCAGTTGAGAAAACATCTAAAATAAAGTTGATTGATTTATATTGAGTATTATTTGAATAATAACTTTCCATATCGAATCCTTTTTGTGTTTATTAGTTTAGGTGGGGTTTTAGTGACCTTAATATCCTTATACTATATGTTACAATGTTTTATAAATAAAAGCTGTTCCATATAAGAATATCGAAATGTAAAAAGAAAGTCATTATGAATAATATGGAATACAAACTAAGAAAAGCCATCAGAAAATATACCGATAGTTCGGTTTCATTGGGAAAAGCATCCGAAATAGCAAGTCTGCCCAAGAGAATTTTTATATATAAACTTCAGGAAATCGGAATTCCGTTGAATTTGTCGGAAAGTGACTTTGTGAAAGGATTGGATACCCTAACAAAAGCCAGAAAACTAAAAAAATCTTCTTGACGTTGAGCATATCCAGATATGCAAAAAATTAGAGTATTAGTTAACAGCGAATCAAACACCCTTGATGTATGATTTGATGACCCTGAGAAAGAATTCATAAGCGAAGAAACTGGAGAAGAAGTAATACTCAAAAAAAATAAGGATAACAGGGTCATCGGATTTGAAAAATTGAATCTTTCAATCGATAAAAAAGTGAATATTCCGGTAGAAGTAATGGCGACCTGAGCAACGAATCCGCCGCATCTCCTTTACCACCCCACCCGCCCGCCGCGCCGCCCTCTTTGAGGAAACGAAGGCGCTGTACTCTGCGGAGGCGCCGGACAGTGTAAAAAAATTGATGCCAATGGCGAGCTAAGAATAATACTCCAGCGCCCCCAGCGCATTCACAATCTGGGGTTCATCAGGTATCAGTATTTCCTTTTTGAGGATATCCCGAAGAGCCGATACCATCCCATTATTCTTTACTGTCCCTCCTATCAGAACAATTGTTTCCGCCTCAGGTATCATAAACGAGATGCGGCGCGCAAAAGCATAATGCATCCCTGCTATAACCTCCTCCTTTGAATAGCCTGCCACGAGCTGTGAAATCATCTCCGAGATTGCGAATACGCCGCATGTATTGTTGATTTCAGGAATGCGTTTTGCCCTTGAATGAAGCCTGCTCAAATCCTTTAAGTCTATTTTGAAATAATTTGCCACAAACTCAAGGAATGCCCCTGTGCCCGCGCTGCACCTGTCGTTTATCATAAAATTATTTTTCTTGACATCAATCACCTTTGTATCCTGCCCTCCTATATCCACGATCACATCTGCCTCCGGGAAATAATGGCGAACGCCGAAAATCGCTGCGGTTATTTCGGTCACCGATGCTTTATGTGGAACTGAGTGGCGAAAATATCCTGTTGAAATTATATCCTCTTTTTTTGTTCCTTTTACAAGGTCTTTCCAGTTATGCGTCCCTGTTATCTGGTATTTAATCTCCCCGTCCACAGTTCTGACAATTTTTGCAGTCGTGCTTCCCACATCAAGTCCAATCATAAAGCGACGCTCCGCTTTACTTGGTACAGGGGTATGAGAAGCATACCCCTTATTTTGATTAAACTTTCGTACAGTTTAATCATGACCTCTCAAGCACCTCCCGAAATGCTTCAAGCCGCAATTTTATCTGTTCCGGTGTTTTACCGGGCAGGTCTCCCTGAATTGTCAGCATGGGATAATCCAGTTTCGCTCTCAGGATCTCGTCTTCAAGCACATGGTGGCATGCGAACTGGGTATAATGTATAACCCCGTCCACCTTTCTTTTTTCCAGTTCCTTTTGAAGGAATTCTATCCTGAAATCAAGCGGTCTTGCAAAGGTATAATCACAGTAATCCTGCGCTACCTCGGCTATATCATTTCCTGTATGCCTTACAAATTCATAAGGGAGTTCATCAAATACTATCGCCAGATCAAGTGATTGCGCCGCTTCATGGAAATCATGATATATCGGAGGAACGCCGATCAATGCTACCCTGTTCCTGAGAACAATATTTTCCTCTTTGACTTCCATTGCCTTGCGGAATTTATCCGTATCGCCCATGAGGTCGCTGAAAGAAACCAGGATACGAAATGCTTCGCTTGCCGATATTTTACCATTGAGCCTTTTCTTATCGACCCTGTGCCCTATTTTTTTAAGTCTGTTAATCTCCCTGAATTTTTCAGGATATTCAATATTCCCAAGAAAGGATGATAGTTTATACAACTGCGACTCTAAATATTGCTCATCCCCGTCGAAAGGATAAAAGAAAAAGTGAGTTGGAATCCCGCTCATCGCAGCTTTCTGTCCGTCCACGAGGGCATTATGGCAGTCACCGCCAGCAACCACTATGAGAGAATCGATTTTTATTTCTCTTTTTACCAGCATCTCCCGCCAGATAGCCGTCCAGGCGCACAGCTTGTTCTTCGGGTAATTCTTGGATGCGGGTATGCCATTATTAACATCTAACGGCTCGCCTGCACATGCAAATATCAACTCAGGGGGTACTAGGGCGGTTATTCCGATTTTTGACACATGCGCTCTATGTATTTGCATGCAATTTATTCTTTTGTACGAAATATCTTTTTATCTGTTAATTTTACAACTTTATTTCGTTTTCCCATGCCGAATGGATGGTATAAAGTCAAAGATTTCGGGACTATAGTACGAATTTAAAGAATTAAACAGTTATCCTGACTTCATCGATCAGGAAGGGAGGATAGAATATGCCATTCTCAGTTATGATGGCAGTAACATTTTCCATGGGGGTTGCATCGAATGCAGGATTGTACACCTCAACATCGAGAGGCGCTATCTGCTGATTCCCGAAAAACTTTAACTCCTGGGGTTTTCTCAATTCTATCTCGATTTCATCTTCCAGGTGCTCAAAATCAAATGTAGATACAGGCGCAGCCACATAAAACGGAATCTTGTGCTCTTTTGCAAGCACCGAATGAGTATATGTCCCGATCTTATTGAACACAGCATCCTGCGTAATCCGATCAGCCCCAACAATCACCTTATCCACCATTCCTTTTCGCATCACAGTGCCGGACATGCTATCCGTGATAAGCGTTACCGGAATCTTATCTTCCAGCAATTCCCATGCCGTAATTCTGCTCCCCTGGTTGAGAGGTCGGGTCTCGCACGCAACGACCCTGATGTCTTTTCCCTGCGCTCGGGCTGAGCGGATAACACCAAGTGCAGTTCCCCAGTCCACGCAGGCAAGTCTTCCTGCATTGCAGTGCGTCATTACGGTATCCCCGTCCTCAAGCAAAGCTGCCCCGTGCTCACCCAGCTTCATATTCTTCTCCACGTCTTCGTCCGCGATTGCACCTGCCTCCTCCAGGGCGAACATCCTTGCTTCCTTGAGATTCCTGGCATCCTCTATTGCCCTCATGACCCGCTTCACACCCCATGAAAGGTTTACTGCGGTGGGTCTTGTGGCAATAATAGTTTTTCCTGCGGCTTGTATTTCTTCCAATAAAGCATTCAATGAAGAGGCATTGCTTCTGAATGCAGAAAGCGCCACGCCAAAACCCCCGGCAACCCCGAGGGCAGGGGCGCCCCTCACGCGAAGCATGCTTATGGCTTCACACAGGGATTCGATGGTGCTGCATTCAATAATTTTGTATTCTCCGGGCAGGAGGGTCTGGTCTATCATGACAATATTGTTTTTTTCATAATCCCAGTCTATGGTTCGCATTGATAGCCATATCTGCCATTACATATTTAAATACTGCCGTTTAATTAAAACGCATGATAGTAGTTAAGCTCGGAGGAAGCCTGATTCACAGGGCAAGGGAGCTTGTAAATGAAATAATCGAGTACTCAAGTGCTGAGGGTGGGAAAATCCTGATAGTTCCCGGCGGCTCGATCTTTGCAGATACGGTACGAAAAGTGAAAGCATCGCAGGAGACCGCTCACTGGATGGCTGTTCTTGCCATGGAGCAGTATGGTTATTATCTTGGCAGCGGGACTGATGCGAAACTTGTCGACAGCCTGGACATTGATGAGGGGGTAAGTATTCTTCTGCCATATAATCTCCTGAAGAAAAAGGACGAGCTTCCTCATACCTGGGATGTAAGCTCTGATACGATTGCTGCATGGGTTGCATTGAAGCTTGAAGCCAGGTTTATAAAAGCCACGGATGTGGATGGAATATACTTAAACGGTGTACTGGAAAAGGAACTCAAAGCGTCTCTACTCATAGGGAAAGAGACATGTGTGGATGCACAACTCCCGCATTTTCTCATGGAAAATAAAATGAACTGCGAGATTATTAACGGCAACTGCCCGGGAAGATTAATCAATGCACTTCGTGGGAATTTTGCAGGGACGCTTATTAAAGGGCATTAGAACCACCCCGCAGGGCGCCTTGAAAATTCCCGTTCTTCACAGAATCTCATATGAGCATGCAGAGCCCGATGAGTCTTAAATGTTTTACCGCAATAATCACAGGTTAAACTCTCATTCAACAAGTCTAAATTGAATTCGTCACTCATCACAATCTCCCGTACATGTTTATGCCGTTATTCATCTCACAGTATCATAACCGCATGAGTACAGGACTGAGAACAAACCGAATTTTAGAGGGGATTCGCATTGGTTCAGTCCTTGCGATCTATAGTATGCAAATAAAATACGTAAAAGTAACGGTCACTTAACTTTAAGCTGCATGGAGTTAGAGGCTTGTAGGGGATTAGTGGTAAAAATGCTACCAGCCTAATTTAAACTTAATCTGCATGCTATTTGAAGTGGACGGCTCTATTTATACCTGTAATCAATGCATTAATTAAATAATCGACAGTTTTATATTATATTAAATTAGTTTATCTTTGGTGGTACTATGGCGAAATATAATTTATATTTAGTAATAGCAATTGTAGGATTAGCGATTATAACTTCAGGATGTACAGGTGGTCAGGATGTTTCTTCGGTAGTCAAGGCTTTACCTGAAGTCCAGCAGTTTATGAAAGAACATCCCAATGCTAAGATAATAGTCACCTACTGGTCAAAAGATGAAGTGGCGAAATCAATCCAAGAAATCAGCCAGCAGTGTGATAAAGCTATTACACCCGCAGCTATGTATAAGGCAACAATAAGTGAGGGAGATTTGAAAATTGTTTCATGGATTAATGCTGATGATCAAACGGTAATATGTTCTACAACTGAAGGTAACCAAACTGCACCCACTTCAACAGCACCAATTCAAACTGTTACAGCTACACCATTAGCTACACCAATAGTAACAAAGCCCATGCCTACTCCGACACCCCCAATAACCGGTTACACTGTTGAGTTTTTAAGTGCACCTGCAACAGCAGTGTCAGGTCAGAGCTTTATGGTGTCGTGGAGGGTCAACAGCCCCGTACAAGAGAATATCAATCACACTGCGGTTCACTATGGTCCGGATTCGAAATCCGAGCCTCTGACGCTTACGAGCTATCCCATGCTCACCACGGTTCAGAAGGGAACAATACCCGCTGATTTCAGTGGGAACATAACCATAGGCAAGACTGGGATCTTCTATTTCAGGGCGCATGCCATTATCGATGGGAAAAATTACTGGTCAGAAGAAAAAACTATAACCATAACCGCAGCCACAACCTCTGCACAACCAACACCGACGCCAGCAAGGGTAGCCGTAGAGATTAAAGGTTTCGCATATAATCCACTAACCGTAACAATCTCTAAAGGAACAACCGTCACCTGGACAAACAGCGATAGCGTTCCGCATACTGCAACATCCGTATCGGGTGCATTTGATTCAGGCAGTATAAGTTCAGGAGGTACGTTTAGCTACACATTTAATCAAGCCGGAACATTTGAATATAGTTGTACAATCCATCCCAGCATAGTACACGGAAAAGTAATCGTGACCCCGACAGCGACGGCAACTACTTCCGGGTACGGAGGGTACGGATACTGACTTCGCTTAGAGCCTTTAAATTCAAAAGGGGAGCCATCCGGTTCCCCAATCTTTTTTATACATAAGAGCTAACCACAACCTTATATTTTAGTAGCAAGGGATATGCAGCCTTTTCATTTTCAAGGGTTAGCGAATGTTCTGGTTTGATGTTGTACTTCAACCGCATGAGTACAATGACAGATAAACAAATGATTGGTACTCTATTTGCAGTTGTCATGAGGAACCAAAAAAAGATTTTGTGGATAGGATAGATAGGATAGGAGTGGTTACCTTGCTTGGTTCCTCTTATCCATAAATTAAATCAGATACTTAAAGCAATTTTCCAATATTATGCCATAATTTATGCCGGATTTAACTTTTAATCATAAACTGCATAGAGTTAGAGGTAAACCGCTCTATTTCTACCAGCAATCATCCGATAAGCCTCAAATATGCGATATGGCACATTATCTCAAAAAGGTCAAGGTTCTTCTATGACTTGAAATTCTTTTGCAAAATCAAAAGAAAATATTTATAAGTAACCCCCACCATTTAATAAATAGGGCAATGGGCTGAAAGGGGGGAGTTGTTATGCCAGATTTGATAATAGACGAATATGGAAAGAAGTTTAATAAATCGGATTGTAATACAGAAAAAGATAACGAAATCATAGAAGAAAAGTTAGGACTCTCTCAAGATAACACAGAAATACGAAATGAGTTTTTAGAAAAGAGATTTTTATTTAAACAGATCTTGAAAATGCAAAATATCAGGAAAAATCCAATTAGCATAGTAAAAAGGAGATAAGACTGTAAGGCTTTCTTTT
Organism: Candidatus Methanoperedens sp.; assembly: GCA_027460525.1. Classification (NCBI taxonomy): domain Archaea; kingdom Methanobacteriati; phylum Methanobacteriota; class Methanomicrobia; order Methanosarcinales; family Candidatus Methanoperedentaceae; genus Candidatus Methanoperedens; species Candidatus Methanoperedens sp. Next base: position 36,267 of record JAPZAS010000003.1, on the reverse strand, counting down.
TATGGTTAATTGTGTATCAAGTAAGGTAAATGCATGATATAATTATCTAAAATATATACAGATAACAATATATTACTAAAGGATAAGTTTAATAGCATTCGATTCTCTTAGGAAGCCCTACTTAAGGAGAATATTATGGCAAGAAAAGAAAAAGCAGAAAAATGTATTTCATGTGGCGTAAATCTTATTGAGCGCGGTTATGTGCGGTTTCCATGCCCGCAGTGCGGCGAAGAACTTGGGAGATGCTCAAGCTGCAGGCACCAGAGCAATCCTTATAAGTGCCAGGGCTGCGGATTCGAAGGACCGTGAAGAAAATGGGAGAGGTAGCAGCTAAACTAAAAATCATGCCTTCGGGAATGGAAGTTGATTTAAATAAGCTTAAAGAGTCCCTGAAAAAGGTAATTCCGCAAGGGGTAAGATTGCACAGTTTCGCTGAAGAACCCGTGGCTTTTGGCTTAAAAGCCCTTATAGTGGTGGTGAAAGTGGGCGATATTGAAGGCGGAACAGAGAAAGTCGAAGAAGCCTTCAGCAAAGTGAAGGGCGTGGAAAGCGTGAATGTGGAAGAACTCGGCAGGTTGTAATTTTTTTTAAAGGGCCTGTAGATCAGGGGTAGATCGTTGCGTTCGCAACGCAAAGGCCGCGGGTTCGAATCCCGCCGGGTCCATTTTTTTTAGTCTAATCGAAATATCCATTTCATTTATCAGCACCAATTTTTGCATGGCCATTAACTTCTTCAGTTCTTACTTGTTCCTATGCGTCTCTCTCCACCGCCATCTCCACAAGTTCATTCACAACCGCAACTGCCACTGGCGTCCCGCCCCTTGTCCCCACGCAGGTGATGGAGGGCACCGCCAGCGCTCGCACGCGCTCCTTTGATTCAGCAGCATTCACAAACCCCACAGGCGTTGCCACAAGCAGCGCAGGTTTCAGACCGTTCTCAATCATCCCGCATACGGTCAGCGCGGCAGAAGGTGCATTTCCGATCACGATTATCGTGCCTTGAAGCTCTTTTTCAAGTGCCATGAAACCTGCGCTTGTTCTCGTAGCGCCTGTTTTCTCTGAGATATCGCTTCCAGCATCCAGAACACATAGCACATCGCAGTTATGCCCGCGCTTTGTTATTCCAACCTGCGCCATTTTTATGTCCGTGAAAATTGTTACGCCTTTCTTGATGGCTTCTATTCCGGCTTTTATCGGATCGTTGTTAAACCTCAGGAGGTCAACAAATGCAGGGTCGCCGGTGGCTATCACACAGCGCTGTCTTATCCTGTCCTCGGGCGTGTCGCCTTTCACGAAGCTTCGCACAATTGCCCAGCTTTTTTCGCTGATAGCTATTGCTTCCTTTGTGCGTGCGCCAAGGTCAGTATTCATATTTCCTCTGGTATCCTCTCGGCGTTATTATCCTGTTATCCCACAGCCTTGACTCGCTGTTACCGATAAGTACAATCGTGCTCATGTCAATCGCATCATTGTACTCCAGTATTCTTCCAAGCGTTGTGGCAACAACTTTTTCACCGCTCCGTGTTGCATTTTTCACGATTCCAACAGGCGTTTCATCGCCCCTGTACCTTCGTATGATCTCAATCGCCTTTCCAAAGTTTTCTCTTCTGCTCCTGCTCTTTGGATTATAAAGAGCAATCACAAAATCCGCGTCTGCCGCGCTCTTGAGTCTTCGCTCTATAATCTCCACCGGAGTCAGAAGGTCACTGAGGCTGATTACCGCAAAATCTGATACTACAGGCGCGCCGAGAAGCGAAGCAGCCGCGCTCAGTGCTGTCACGCCAGGAATGACCTCGATTTCGACAGCGCCTGCCTTCTGCGCAACCTCAAGCACAAGCCCTGCCATTCCGTACACATTCGCATCCCCGCCACTAATTATTGAGACGACATGGTCTTTTGAGAGAAGAACCGCTTTCCTGGCGCGCAGAAGTTCACCGCCCATCCCGCTTCTTATGGTTTTTGAATTTTTTATGACTTCGGCAATCTGGTCAAGATATGTGCCGTTGCCTATCACATATTCGGATTCGATCAAGGCATCGTGCGCCCTTTTCGTAAGATGTTCTACTCCTCCAGGACCTATGCCCACGATGTACAGTTTACCGTGCGATTGCGATTGTGACATTCCCGTATATCCTCTTTTTGAGTAAAAGTTTTTTTTCCCCGGATACTGCAAGTGCGGCAGGCTCACATACCCCCTTCAATCCCAGGGCTCTTGCCCTCGATGGCGTTGGGGTCTTGATGGAATTGATTAGTTCATGGGACACGAACCTGAGTTCCACTCCACACCCTGCTGCTGCATCAATAATACCTTTCTCGTTTTCCTTGAGCTTTGCGGATGCAAAATATTTCACATCCTCCATACCTGCATTGATTTGCGAAAGCGCAGATGTTACAGCTTCCATCACCTCGGATCTGCTCACACCGCGGTTGGCGCCTATCCCCACTATCAGCCCGTATTTTTTCAGCACACTGACATCATCTTCAACAAGCACAATCCTTGGACCTTTTATTTGCAGAACTTCCATATCCGTATCCAGCAATGCTATATTCACTTTTTTTGTTGAACCTTTGTTAACTATCCTGCAGCCAAGATTTTCCGCAATTTCTTCAACAGATTTTTTACCTTTAACTTCTGTGGCTGTGGTTATTACAGGAATTATACCGATGCCTGCCAGCTTTCTTGCCAGTTTATTGCCGCCATGGTGCCCGCCCAGTATTGGTATGGCGAAATTCAATCCCGAATCCACAACCACGACTGCCGGGTCTTTCCATTTATCGCTTATTAAAGGGGCAATGTTCCTGACCGCTATACCTGCTGCCATTACGGCTATTAAGGAATTATATTCTTCAAATCCCTGCTTGAAAGCCTTTTTTGAGTATGTTAATATATCACAGTCTGTGAAATCCCTTATCTTTTCTGCAACGGCAAGATTTCGCGAAAATGTGATGACAGCCAGTTCACCCATAAAGATGAGACCTCTTGTAGTTCTGCGGTAAGAGCACGTTCCCTATGATGATCATGGCTGATTTATCAATCCCCTGAGCTTCGACCCTGTCTGCGATGTCGCCCACTGTTCCAAGAATAATTTTTTCATCTTTCCATGAAGCGTGATATACAACTGCTGCAGGCGTATCCTTCGGATATGTTACTTTATCTGTGATTTCCCTTATTTTATGCGTTCCAAGATAGATCGCCATGGTAGCATTGTGGCGCGACAATTCTTTAATCGAGTCCTTCGGAAGTGTGGTTCCAGCAGGTCTTGTGATGATGAGCGTCTCTGTGATCCCGTTTATCGTAAGCTGGGTTTTAAGCGCTGCAGCGGAGGCGAAGAGGGATGTGACGCCCGGGATGATTTCCACATCTATGCCTCGTTTTTTCAACTCCTCAATCTGTTCAATAATCGCCCCGTACAATGAAGGGTCGCCGCTGTGCAATCTGACAACCGTTTTCCCGTCATCAACATTCCTTGCCAGGACATCTACAATGTCTTCGAGTTTCATGCCGTGGCTGTCGATTTTCTCACCATGGACATAATTTAGAATATCGGGATTAACAAGCGAACCTGTGAACATAACAAGGTCGCAGGACTCAAGAAGCTCGCGTCCTTTTACTGTAATATATTTTGGATTCCCTGGCCCTGCTCCCACAAAATACACCACTTTTTTATTTTTCCTGACTTTTCCTCGCTTTGCCACCATGAGGCTGAAATAATCGCCTGATTCTGGGATTTCATCTGTAATCTTTTCGTTCTCCATGAACAGCCGCTCTGCAAAAATGAATTCGTTAAAACCTTCATCCATCAGCGCTTTTTTTGCATCTGCTGGATGTTTTGCCTTCAGGATTATTTTCGTGGTCACAGGAGAGCCATCGCTTACCGTAAACGAGCCATCGATACTGGTATTGGTGTGCGCTGCCTGTGCTGTTACGGCGCTGACTCCAGGAATGGTGGCAATCTCTATTTCAGGATATTTTTCTCTGATTGTCCGCGCAAGGTGTGAAAAAGTGGAGAGAACATTAGGGTCGCCAAGTACTGCAAATGAGACGGTAGCCTTTCTTGCTTCAACTGCAACTATTCCGGCATTATTTTCCCACATTTTTGATAGTTCTCTTCTGTCCTGAATCATGGGAAAATCGAGAATCAGAGCTTTTGCGTAAGGCGCTACCAGTTTTGCAGCAAGTTTCCCTGGCACAAAAACCTTCCTGCTTTCTTTCAATGCTTTTATTGCAGCAACAGTGATAAGATCAGGGTCCCCGGGTCCAAGACCAACACCGATTAGCATGTCCCTCCCAAAATCAGGAAAACTGGATTTTCAGGCTTAAACATGGTACCGCCTCCAAGCTCATGCCCCCTTGATAATTGTATCTGCATTATTTCCCTGAACCTGTTGTTCTTTTTCAGTATTCCAAGGGCCAGGACAGCGGTCTCTATCCTGACTGCGCTGACCACAAACCTGGCGCCCTTTTTAATTAATAACGCAAGAACCTGTTCGATATTTTTACTCCCGCCTACGAAAGCGCAATCGATATCGATATCTGTAAGTACCGAGGCTGCATCCCCTTTTAACACAGAGACATTACGTATCCCGCACTCTTTAATATTGTGATCTGCGGCGCGAACAGCCTCGTCCCTGTTATCAATGGCGTATACATGCTTCACCATAGAGGCGGCGGCTATGGAAACAGAACCGCTCCCGCACCCGATATCGGCAAACACATCTGCGGGTTTAAGATGGAGTTTTGATAAAGCCAGGGTTATCATTTCAGGCTGTGTGGGAGTTCCGCTTGGATAGAGCATTAAAATCAACTCAAATAAAGTTGTGTAAAATCAATTTAATTTGATATAATGCTTGCTGTTGAAAAGAAAGATGCTTTGGGAAGTTATTTTATATGGAAGTTCCATGTTAGAAATCCATGCCCAACTTCCCGTCAAAAGAACCCGTGCTTGTAACCTGCGGACTTCCGTATGCTAACGGAAAATGCCATATAGGGCATCTACGCACCTACGTACCTGCGGACATATTTGTCAGGGCTCTTCGAAAACAGGGTCAGGAAGCTGTCTTTATCTGCGGCTCTGATGCCCACGGCACTCCCATCGTGGTAAATGCAGAGGAACTCGGTATCACCCCCAGGGAACTTGTCAATAAATATCATAAACATTTTGAGAGCATTTTTAAAGCGATGGAAGTGGAATTCAGCTTCTTCGGGAATACGGATTCTCCCGCAAACCATGCAAGGGCAATAAGCATCGTTGAAGCTCTGATTGAACGTGGATATGTGTATCCCCAGGTCATCCGGCTGGCGTATTGTCCCTACGATAAACGGTTCCTTCCCGACAGATATGTGGAAGGCATCTGTCCTTACTGCGGCGCTATCGCAAGAGGTGATGAGTGCGATCAGGGATGCGGGAAACATCTTGAGCCGGGAGAGATAAAGAATGCGAAGTGCCGGATATGCGGGAATCCAGCAGAATACAGAGAGCAGGAGCATTTCTTTTTCAGGCTTTCAGCTTTTAGCGGCTTCCTCTCATCATACTTAGAAACTCTGGAAGGCACGTCCAATGCCATAAATTATGCAAAGGAATGGGCTCGTGAGCTAAAAGACTGGTGCATCACAAGGAATCTTGAATGGGGCGTGCGCTTTCCGGGTCACGACGACCTTGTTGTTTATGTCTGGGTTGATGCGCCCATCGGCTACATTTCGTTCACTGAGGAATGGGCTAAAAACACAGGGGAGGACTGGGAGAAATACTGGCGGCGCAATTCCCGCATCATTCACTTCATCGGGGAGGATATCACCTACCATCACTGCATCTTCTGGCCCGCGATGCTGAAGGGTGCGGGCTACACGCAGCCCTGGGCTGTCGTGGCTTCAGGTATGCTGAAGATCGATGATAAGAAGTTCTCAAAGAGCCGTGGCTACGTTGTCTGGGTGGATGAGGATTACCTCGACCACGGCTTTCATCCCGACCTCTTGAGGTATTATATCGCCAGCTATACATCTCACACAAAGGAATTGAATTTCTCGTGGAAGGTATTCCAGGAGAAGGTAAATAACGAGCTTGTGGGGGCGCTTGGGAATTTCCTGCACAGGACGCTACATTTTGCGCACAAGAACTTCGGCGCGGTTCCAGAAGGCAAGGTTGATAAAGAGATTTTCGAGAAAATCCAGTCAACTATCTATAAGGTAACATCAGCTTTTGACGAATACGAGTTCAAGAAAGCCACGGATGAGATGATGGAGCTTGCTGCCTACGGGAACTCATATTTCCAGTCTCGTGAGCCGTGGCAGCTCATTAAAAAAGACAGGGAAGCCTGCGCACGTGTGGTGAAGAACTGCCTCCAGATAGGAAAAGCGCTTGCATTGCTGTTTGAGCCGATACTTCCCGGAAATATGGAAAAGGCATGGAGGCAGCTTGCACTGCCCGGCGATGTCCATACCGCGCAGCTTGAGGATGCTCTTGTGGAGATTCCTTCGCAGGAGCTTGCGGCTCCTGAAATATTGTTCACTAAAATCGAGGATAAGAAGATCAAGGAAATGGAAGCAATCCTAAATAGAAGGATAAAGATAGCAATGGCAAAAGAGAAAAATAAGCTTGAGGTCGGGAAGGAGAAGGCTGAGATAACCTTCGAGGAGTTCCAGAAGCTGGATATAAGGATTGGAAAAATACTCTCGGCTGAGAACATCAAAGGTTCTGATAAACTGCTGAAGCTTGAGGTGGACATAGGAGAGAAGCGCCAGATTGTTGCGGGGATTGCGAAGTCCCATGCTCCTGCTGAACTTGTGGGGAGACAGGTCGCGGTGCTTGCGAATATGAAGCCTGCAAAGCTTTTCGGCGTGGAATCCCGCGGGATGATACTTGCTGCGGATGCTGAGGGCGCGGTGCTGCTGCTGCCTGAGAAGGAGGTTAAGGAAGGGACGAGGGTGAGATAAGCATCTCACTCCATTTGACGTACTCTCCTTTCAAAGATTCTTCTTTTAATTGTGTTATCTCATTAAGTTCCTCTTCAGAAACTTTCTCGCTTGGAATAATTATGTCCTCAATTGTTTCAAGTTTTTTCTTTACTTCTAGTATCTCTTTATAGATTATTCCGAGAGAAACTTCGTTCATATTTTATGCTCTCCTTCTCTTTTTTAGCCTTATTGCGGTCATAAATATGATTATTGTATGGTGCTAATAGTATTAATCCCTTCGACCTTCAACCCTAATGTTAGCTCAGAACTCTATAAGAAAAGGGGGCAATCGGAAATATCGGAGGGACTGGATGCGACGCCAAAAGAACAATAATTTCTTTAGCATTTTCCTCTTTAGTTTTTGCCTCAGAAATAATATTAGTTTTTTTCTTTAACATAAGAACTTGATTGAAATCCCTTCTATTTAATGCAATTGTCGCATTGTAGATGTCATCGGCGTGGATGCATTAGGATTTCTATTGTTTGTTCGTTATTTCGGCTCTTATTTCATAGAAGAGGTGTGTCATCCGCGCCCATGCCCCGCCGATTCACGTCGGTCTGTGACCTGCGCACTCAACGCAAGCGTAATGTGCAGCGCATCATAGTCAACAACTGGCGCTTTCCTGAAACATAGGAATTATAAACGCTAACCACCGAGGACACAGAGACCACAGAGAGTTGTTATTTTTTCTCTGTGTCCTCAGTGCTCTCTGTGGTTTTTTAACGTGAGCTTTACCTTTCTCAAAGCTCAAGGATCTAATACCTTCTAACAAAATGAGGTCACCATATACATTCTAGTCCTTGCGCTCCAGCATCCTGCCAGACTTCTGGATTCCGGTACTTTTCCCTGATGCTCTGAGGAGGCGCTCGCGGGTCAATATCTTTCCAATATCCTCTGCCGTGCGCGCCGCTATCTTACAGTGGTTTAGGCTCATGCATCCCACCGCGCCTCACACTTTCAATAGCCGATTCAGGTGCTCCCCATACACTCTTTATTGCAGGCTATAACGTCTCGGGTTTCCACACCTTTATACCAGCAATTCTCTCAAAATCGCCATCATTGGTTACGATGTCTTTGATGTTCAAATATTCCATAGTCAGTAGATGAAAAGCATCGTTTGATAAAAGTGATTTTCTATGAACATCTTTCAATATTGGGATGAGCTTTGGCGGAACATCGACCAAATTGAGGTTCACCATTGTAAAAACATCAATAACATCAGAAATATCCACATCTCCTATCGATTCAGGATTTTCCTTTACGTAACGTATGAACTCGTTGGGTTTTAATCCATGATTTTTGCAAACCTCTGCCTTGACGAAGTTAAACAGTGTTTCGGATATAACAATATTATTTATAAAACCAATAAAATATCCTGATTCAATATTCTTAAGAAACCGGCTGCATTTTTCAAAAAAATCAGCATCTCTGAGTAAAAAATAGGTAAATATATTAGAATCAATAAATACAAAGGAAGCTCTGGGGATTTTGGACCGATCAGTCAATGCCTTCACCGGATTCGGTCGATTCGATAATTTCTTCAACAAAGCTATGATTCAACGTTTTCCTGGGTTTTTTCGCTATCATATCGATTTTTGATTTTTTGGTTTTCTGGACACGTATGATGAGCACTTCTTCATTTTCTTCCAGCATGTCCACAGGATTTATCATACCTTTATGAACCATGCCATGAATAACTTTTGTCATATACGTTAAAACGACGGTATTAGATTTAATAATTTCTGATGTCCGACATACATTCCTTCATGTAGCATAGGCATGCGCTTTTTTCAGTCTTCCACTAGCTTTATTGTTTTTGTGCTCCTCCGTTTCCATTCGAACCCATGCGCTTCAGCATCCTTGCCAGCCGACTTTTGGATTCCGGTGTCTTTTCCCTGATGCTCTGAGGGAGGAGCTCGCGGGTCAGTATCTTCCCAATATCCTCTGCCGTGCGCACAGCTATCCTGTGCGGCTCCCAAAACCTGAAATTCGGGCGCATTCTAACATGCACCGTAAATTTTATGTTGATGTAGATGATATCATATATGCAGGTGTTAATGATGACAGAATATGTCCGAACTACAATAAAATTAAGAGAAGATGTATATCAAACCCTCAAGGAAGCTGGGGTCAAAAATATATCAGAAAAAATAAATGAAATTTTAATCAAAACGCTTTTCAAAGAGAAGAAAAGCCTTTTTGGGACAATGCAAAAAACTGATTTATCAGACCTCAGAGACCATGAGGACCGATTAGAATGATGCTGGATTCTTTCGCATGGATGGAATATTTCATGGGGACTCGCAAGGGTGAAAAAGTCAAAACATTAGTAGATGACGACTCGCAATTATACACTTCCCCGATAGTAATAGCAGAAATATACTCTAAATCTCTCAGAACCGATGGAAAAGCCGAAGAGAGAAAGGATTTCATAACAAAAAGATGCGCTGTAGTAGCACTGGATGTAACTATCGCAGTTGAATCTGCAAAAATACATGCTGAGAATAAAGTCAAGACCCCTGATTTCGGTCTTGCTGATGCCATAATACTTGCATCAGCCCGGAGCAGAAAAATAAAGGTATTGACAGGAGATCCTCATTTTAAAAATTTCAAAGATGCTGTTATGCTGTGATTTTTCAAAAGAGGTCTGTAATTGGCGTGCCTCGAATTTTAACTCATGCACCCACGCGCGGGTGGCACGTTCATGCGGGATAAATCATTACGAACCCAAAACCTCTCAGCTCAAAAACAGGAGCTACCGGAATCCCATCAGGTATCAGAAAGAAAAAGGGGGCAATGCGGGATCATCGGAGGGGATGGATGCGATGCCGACTGCCCCATTGATATTATGAATGTTCTTGTTCATAATATTTTCCATCTCACATCCCGAATTTTTTCATCATCTTCTGGATATTGAACTTGCCCCCTCCCATGCCTTTGATGGTCTTCTGCATCATCTTGTGATATTTCAGCAATTCGCGTACTTCCTCATACTTCGTCCCGGAGCCCCGTGCAATCCTGGTGATTCTCGGGCTATTGATATGCTTGGGGTCTTCAAGTTCCTTATCGGTCATCGAGTCCATGATGTACTTGTATTTTTTCATTCTTTCCTGTGTTACTGCGAACATATCATCCGAGACCTTCATTCCCATCTTTCCAAGAGGTATCATCGACATGACCTGCTTAAGCGGACCCATTTTGTTCACAGCCTCCATCTGCTTGTACATATCCTTCAATGAAAATTTCCCGCTGAGCATGGCTTCCACATCGAATTCCTCGGTTTTCAGGGTTTCTTCTGCCTTTTCGATAAGCGACTTGATGTCTCCCATTCCCAGCAAGCGCGAGATAAACCTGTCAGCCTCGAACTTTTCAAGGTCATCGGTGGTCTCGCCAACGCCTATGAAAGCAATGGCGGAATCAGTCTCTGAGACTGCGGATAATGCTCCGCCTCCTTTTGCTGTTCCGTCAAGCTTTGTTATCACCACGCCCGTTATTCCTATGGATGCGTTGAAGGCACGTGCCTGCTCGCTTGCAAGCTGACCCATGGCAGCGTCCAGCACCAGGAACTTGTGGTCAGGCTTTGCTATTTTGTGTATATCCTCCATTTCTTTTATCAGGTCTTTTTCAAGGGCATGCCTTCCTGCGGTATCGACTATCTTCACATCGTATTTTTCAACTGCTTTGAGCCCCCGCTGCGTGATGGCAACTGCATCCTTTACATCCTTTTCGCCGTAGAAAAAGATGCCCATGCGGTCGCACAGTGTTTTTAACTGGTCATACGCACCTGCCCTGAAAGTATCAGCGCATATCACAGCGGCTTTTAATCCTTTCCTCTGGAAATAGCGCGCAAGCTTTGCGGTCGTGGTTGTTTTGCCGCTCCCCTGGAGCCCCACCATCATTATGGTCTGGGGAGCAAGCTTGACGTTTGCGGTTTTCCCGAGGATGTTTATTAGTTCCTGATAAACGATACGAATCACGTGCTCCCTTGGATTCATTCCGCTGGGCGGGGCTTCCTTGAGGGAGCGCTGCTTTATTTTCTGGGATAATTCCATTACATGTTTTACATTTACATCCGCTTGCAGCATGGCGCGCTGGATATCCTTCACTACCTCGTCCACTATCTTCTCATCAATCCTGCTTGCGCCTACGAGTTTTTTTAGTGCGCTCTGAAGGGAATCGCCCAGTTTATCCAGTACCATATTTCCAGTTTTGATTAATGCTTGTGCTTTGAGTTAAAGCTTATGGATTGGAAGCTTTTATATTTAATTATTCCAATTGTAGCTGACCGAGTTATGAGCATTGAATACACGGGGATTAATAAAGAGACTGCAGAAGGAGAGATAAGGAATTTTCTTGATTCATGTCCTGAGGATACCGTATTTAAAATGCTGATAAATTCAAAACGGGGTTATCTTAGAATCAAAATCAAGAATCCAAGCAAAGGCAGAATAAAAAAATTGATAAGCAAAATTCGAAGAAAAAAGTCAAATCCGTAATACATCAATCGCGATATCCCCGAGTGCGTATATGATGAGCGCAATTAGAAAGGCGATTACAACTACATGGATTTGTTTATTATGATTATAAAAAGCGGTTTCAAGTATTGTGATAAAAATCATGAGCAGTATGCCGATAATGAGACCAAGACCGAGGCGAAGCGCAATATCATAGAGTATTTGAATCATGTTCAACCTGAAATTGTGCCTATTTGATATAATCTTATTCTTAACAAAAACTATTCAAGGATGTAACCCACTATAATATCATATGACTAATGAAATTATTATAGGCATCAGCGGCGCTTCGGGTGTGCAGTACGGGATACGACTTCTTGAAACCCTGAAGCAATTGGAAGGATACAAAACCCATCTTGTCATGTCCGAATCGGCAAAAAAACTTGTCCAGATCGAAACCGAATATTCCATCAGCGATATAGAACAACTGGCAGACCATGTCTACGGCGACTATGATTTCACAGCACCGATGGCAAGCGGTTCGCATAAATCAATAGGCATGATAGTGGCGCCGTGCAGTATGAAGATGCTTGCCTCCATTGCCATCGGCATGTCTGATACATTGATCTCAAGGGCTGCGGATGTTTGTCTTAAAGAAAAACGTCCCCTTATTTTAATGGTGCGTGAAACTCCCCTCAATTTAATACACGTCCAGAACATGGAGCGAGCCATTAACGCCGGCGCCTCCATACTTCCCGCATGTCCTGCCTTTTACCCGAAACCCAGAACCATTGACGACATCATTAATTTCATGGCAGGCCGCGCCCTTGACCTTCTTCGCATCGAGCATAACCTGTACAAACGGTGGCGTGAATGAGTTTCAGGGGATTCCTAGAAAAGCTCAAATCTGAAGGGAAACTTAAGGAGGTAAAAGACCCCCTCTCGCCTGTTTATGAGGTTTCAGCCACAATCGGGAAAGAGCCTGCCTTTTTTACAAATGTCAACGGTCAAAAAGTGGCAATGAACATCCTTGCTTCAAGGGAACTGCTTGCAGGAGCACTCGGAGTATCGACTGACAGAATAATAGAATATCTTTCCTCACATCCGCCTGACGGAGAGGTAAAGCGAGTTTCGGATTCGCCCGCAAAAGAAATCGCAGTAAAACCCGACCTTGCAAAACTTCCCATCCTCACGCATTTTGAAGGGGACGGCGCTCCGTATATTACCGCAGGAGTCGTGGTGACTGAATACGAGGGTGTTATGAACGCAGCTATCCACAGACTGCGTGTCATAGGGAAAGACAAGCTTGCAGTGCGGCTTGTTGAATTCAGGCACACCTATAATCTTTACAAGAAAGCACAGGAAAACGGGAAAGCGCTTCCTGTCGCAATCGTAATCGGAATCGACCCGGTGACGCTTTTTGCGGTCTCAACCCGCGTGCCTGAAGGAAAGGAGTTCAATTATGCTTCAGCGCTGAGCGGTGAGCCTACCGAGTTATTCGAATGCGAGAACGGTATCAAGGTTCCGCATGCTGAAATCGTGCTTGAAGGGTATATCCATCCTACGGAGCTTGTGGATGAGGGACCATTTGTGGATATAAGCGGCACCTACGATATAATAAGGAAACAGCCGGTCATCTATCTCACTAACATGATGCACAGGCGCGACCCCATCTACCATGCCCTTCTTCCCGCTGGAAGCGAACATCATGTATTGATGGGAATTCCGTACGAACCGCTGATATTCAATGAAGTTAAAAAAGTAGCTGATGTGAAGAATGTGGTGCTTACGCCGGGAGGATGCTGTTATTTCCATGCTGCTGTGCAGATTCGTAAAAATAACGATGATGAAGCAAAGAAGGCTATCGATGCCGCATTTGCAGCGCACAAGAGCTTGAAGCATGTGATAATCGTGGACGAGGACATCAATATTTTCGATCCGAACGATATCGAGTTTGCGATAGCCACGCGTGTTAAGGGCGATGAGGACATATACATCTATCCCAGTGTACGGGGCAGTACCCTTGACCCGCGCTCGGAGAACGGTATTGGGACAAAGGTGGGTTTTGATGCAACGATGGATTTGAGCAAGAAATGGAAGTTCCAGAGAGTTCCCAAGCCAAAGGTATGAGTGAAAACGAACCGCAGATGCATGCCCCGAGTCGCGCCTCGGAGGGCGCATCCACGTCAACCGTTGCGCCAGTTGGCGTCGCCCGCACGTATTGCTTCGCAATACGTGGAGTTACGTGTCTATGCAAAGCGGCGGGCATAACGCCGATAAACGCAGATTTCTTAATTTGATTTATGTGGAGGCATAGATGCATCTCACACCTGAAGAAGAAAAAATATTCAATGGAGAGCTCGGCGCCACATACCAGAAAGCTATGGAGATTCTCGCCGCCCTTGGCGATATCTATGATGCTGACACGCTAATTCCCATAAAGAGCGCGCAGATAGCAGGTGTCTCGTACAAGACCATAGGCGAAGCCGGGCTTGAATGGATATCGGATTTAAAAGGAAAAGTTGCTGTACCCTCGATTCTCAACCCTGCAGGCATGGACAGGGAATGCTGGAAGGAGATGGGTATAAGCCAGGATTTCGCTGAAAAGCAGGAAAAGATAATCAGGGCTTATGAAGCGCTCGGCGTGAGAACTGAGTGCTCCTGCACTCCGTATAATATCTTTGACAGCCTCGCAAGGTTCGAAGACCATGTGGCGTGGAGCGAATCCTCGGCAATTTCTTACGCCAACTCTGTCATCGGGGCGCGCACCAACAGGGAAGGGGGGCCGAGTGCGCTTGCGGCTGCGCTGATTGGCAAGACTCCGAATTACGGTTATCATCTTGATGAGAATAGAATTCCTGATGTTTTGATAAAGGTGAAAGCAGAGCTTCACGATTCTGATTACGGCGCTCTTGGTTATATCGTGGGTGAGATGGTGGGAGATAAAGTGCCATTTTTTGAACTCAAATCGAAGCCATCGAAGGACGAACTGAAATCCCTCGGCGCAGCAATGGCAGCCTCGGGCGCCGTGGCGCTGTATCATGTTGCCGGTGCCACGCCTGAAGCCGGGAAATACAGGGCGCCGGAGGAGACGATCACGATTGAAGAAGCACAGATAAAAGAGGTTTACACAAAAGGCGAGCCTGATTTAATAGCATTCGGCTGTCCACACAGCAGCGTCAGCGAGCTTGAGCGGCTGGCGCAGCTTTTGAACGGCAAAAAGGTGAGAAAAGAGGTGTGGGTGTGCACCTCGCGCGCCATTAAGAATAGGCATCCTGAACTGATAAGAAAAATCGAGAAAAGCGGCGCGAAGGTTTTTTGCGATACATGCATGGTTGTATCGCCTGCAAGCGAGAGGTTTGGCTGCATGATGGTGAACTCAGGCAAGGCGCACAAGTACGTGCCGAACCTGTGCGGCGCGAAGAGCATAATGGCGACCACGGAGGAGTGTGTGGAGGCGGCGCTACGTTAAAAGGATAAAAAAGCATCTTCACCAATACATACTAAAATGTCCCGCAAGTATTATAACTAAAAGAAATAATGATAGAAGTAGCCATGAAACCGCTTTACCGCACCCAAAGAGGAGTCTTATATCATGGTGCATCAGAAGATATACTTGAGGCAAAATGGTTTAAACCTCTCGAACATAAAATAAATCTTATATTTACATCACCTCCATTTCCGCTTAACAGACGAAAAGCTTACGGCAATCTGAAAGGTAAAGATTATATTGATTGGCTAGCTGGCTTTGCTGATATATTTAAGCAAATGCTAGATCCAACAGGCTCTGTTGTGATTGAACTCGGCAATGCATGGGAACCGGGCATACCCACAATGTCTACTTTAAGCATCGAAGCTCTTATGGAGTTTAAACGTAGGGGCAATTTCTACCTTTGCCAGGAATTTATTTGGAATAATACTACCAGACTTCCATCACCGGCACAATGGGTTAACATCGAGAGAATTCGGGTTAAAGATGCGTATACTCGCTTATGGTGGTTATCAACAACTCCAAAACCAAAAGCCAATAACCGCGCAGTATTACATGAGTATAGTAAAGATATGAAACTGTTATTAAAGCGCGGGAAATACAATGCAGGTAAAAGGCCATCTGAGCATTTGATAGGAGAGGAGAGCTTCCTGAGGAACAACGGTGGTTCAATCCCATCAAATGTTCTTTCTATTCCCAATACTAAATCCAACGATCCCTATTTAGCATACTGCAAAGCGAACAGTATAAAGGGTCATCCAGCAAGAATGCCTCCTGAATTGGCAGAATTCTTCATACGCTTTTTGACTACGAAAGACGATTTTGTTTTAGATCCTTTTGCCGGAAGCAATATAACCGGATGGGCTGCTGAAAGATTAAATCGGAGGTGGAGATGTGTTGAAAAGGAAGAATCATATGCGAAAGCATCAATGTCTAGATTCCCAGAATCTTGGCTAATCTGAATATAACCACTACTATGAGGAGATGATATGGCAATGGATAACGAAAAACAAAGTGAAGGTAAAGATATAATGAATCCAAGCCTTATCAGTATAACCTTAAAACCAGAATATAATACAGAAGATGATGATATAATTCGAGAGTTCTATGCCCCCTGCCTTAAAGTTTCCAAATTCTATGATCGAGCTATCGGTTATTTCAGAGCAAATATTTATCGAGAGCTAGGTGAAGATTTGCTAAACTTTGTTATTGCAGGAGGTAAGGTTCGTATAGTATGTTCACCAGATATACCAGTTTCTGATGAGGATGCGGCGAGAGAAGGATATGCTCTCAGGAATTCTCGATCAACTCACAATCAGGAGGCGAGTTTAGTCGATATTCTAGAGGTCATGTCGAATAATCCCAAAGAATCTGACTGCCTAGAAATGCTTCGTCTCCTTATTGAATGTGGCTCTTTAGATTTATTTATTGCTACTAGAATTGGTGGAATTTATCATAGAAAAATCGGTGCATTCTATGATGCTCAAGAAAACATAGTTGCATTCTCAGGTTCAGGCAATGAGACACAAATGGCGATAAGTTCGATTGAAGGCTGGGGTAACGATGAGGAATTCGATGTATATCGTAGTTGGGGTAACAACTTTGAGTCCTCAAAGGCATTAAAAAAAATGCAGTATCTCCATAAACTTTTTAGTGTAGGCACTAAGCATACTAAAGTAAGGCCTTTAAACGAAGTGGAACGTGAAGTTCTTGCCCGATTTCGCTCACACAAAAGCTTCGAAGATTGTAGGCCTGGTGCTCATCTTAGGACATCATCCCTCATGGATAAAACTGATAAACCAAAATATACTCCTTATTACTATCAGCGCCAGGCCATTAATGCATGGAATAATGCCGGTAAAATTGGAATGTTTTTAATGGCGACAGGAACAGGTAAAACAATTACAGCATTATTTGCAATTTCAAGCTTGATTCAAGAGGGGAAAGTTATAGTGATTTTGGTTCCAAGCAAGATTCTTTTATCCCAATGGAATGAAGAAATTCGATACATCTATCCTCATGTTCCAATCCTTCTAGCAGGTGGTGGATATGATTGGAAAGCTATTACAGAAAAGCGAATGTACGTTTCGAAGCAATCGTTACCACGGATAATACTTGCTACCATGAGCACGGCAGCAACTGGTGATTTTATCAAGTTCCTTCAACAAGCCGAAAATCCAGTTCTTGTAGCAGATGAGGTGCATCGGTTGGGAAGTCCAATCAATCGGCGTATCATCATGGAAATCCAATTTAAGGAGCGGTTAGGATTATCAGCAACACCCGAGAGATTATTTGATCCTGAAGGCGATAATGCCTTAAAGAATGCATTCGGCACGGAACCAGTTTTCTATTTACCCCTTGGAGGCAAGGTTAGACTGTCGGAGGACGATCAAAAAGATGTGCCGATACTAGGTAAATTCTTATCTCGCTACAATTATTTCTTTGAGGTTGTTCATTTGAATCTAGAAGAGCAGGGTAGGTGGGATGAGCTCACGTCGAAGATTAAAATATATATCGCAAAGAAAATGCAAAAAAACAGCAATAATCGTTTGTTATTTGACGATAGCGGATTGCAGAACTTGTTAATTCAAAGAGCACGTATTCTAAAACATGCAGAAGCTAAAGTCGATTGTGCATATCGTATTGTCTCCGAAAGATACCCTGCCGATGGGCGTTGGATTATTTACTGTGAGGATGAGGAACAATTAAGACGCGTCACAGAAGTAATCAGAAATCAAACGGTAGGCATTAATGTTGTAACGTACTATTCAAAGATGGATTCCACGGAGAGGGATAGAACCTTGGGGTATTTTGAGCAACACCCTAGCATAATTGTGAGTATTAGATGCCTTGATGAGGGAGTGGATATTCCAGAGGTAGATGGCGCCATAATCCTTGCATCATCGAAAAATCCGAGGGAGTATATACAACGCAGAGGAAGAGTACTCAGAAAAGCAAAAGGAAAGCAAAAGGCAACTATTATAGACGCAATTGTTCTTCCTAATTCAGTGTCTCAAGAAGATGAATATGCCATACCAATAGTAAGGGGTGAACTAGCACGTGCTTGGAAATTTGCTCAACTTGCAGAGAATCAAGAAGTTACTCATAAGTTGTGGCGATTAGCCCAGGAATATGGAGTTGATATTGAATCAGACGCTCAGATTGGTTTGCAAGATGATGTACAGGAGGAATAGACGTGGAACATGAAGAAATGATCTCGGTCCTGAAAATAACAAATGATAAGAGGAAGAATCCAGTACCGGAAAAAGTTCTCCAAACAGTCATGGCACTAGTCATAAAGAATCCTCTAGAGAAAGATCGACTAAAATGCCAAGAGCAGATTCAGCAGGTCCTATTTCAGATGAGTGGAGGCGAAGAGCATGATGATTGATATTATTGAGATATTAAATTTTGGCTCCTTTTATGGAAAACATAAGATTGAATTTCAGAGTAGTGACCCTGGAATAATCATCTTTCGTGGAGGCAATGGGCAAGGAAAAACATCATTGCAACGCGCAGTAATTTGGGCACTATACGGCAAGGTATACGATAGGAAGGGACAAGAGATTCCTCCGACTTCTCTTCTGAACCTTACCGCATTGAGTGAGGACATATACAAATTTGGAGTCGGCGTTTTTTTCAATCATGATGGTGGGCGGTGGGCGGTTTTGCGACAAATGAAAGCAAATAGTCATCAAGATAAGAAATATATTGAGGGAATGACGCTAAATGTTGTTAAAGACGGCGAAGTCCTCGCTGATCCTGAGAACGTTATACAACGTATCCTGCCATCAGATGTAAGTAGGTTCTACTTCTTTGATGGTGAGATGCTACGGGATTATGAGGAACTCCTAGATGAAGATAGCCGATCAATGTTTATTATCAGAGATTCAATTGAGCGTGTCTTGGGTGTTCCATACTTCAAGACTGCCAGAGACGACTTGGTAGCCATTCAAAAGAAAATAGAGAATGAACGCAATAAACTCATCAGAAAACTTGGCGGCAAGGAGTATGAGGAATTAGCAGAATGTCTTCAGACGGTGACCGCAGAAATAGAGGATAAGGAAACAACAATCGAAGGGCTAATTAGACAGATATCTAAACTTGAAGATGAAATAGTTGAGAAAAAGCGAAGACTGACAGATATAAGAGAGGTTCAAGAGCTGGCACACAGCCAGATCAGCATTGAGAAAGATATCAGTCTTAAAAAGGAAAAAAAGGAAAAAGCTTTGGAGAAGATGCAAGCACTGGTTAAAGACCTATACAAGGAATTACTTAAACCGATTGCAAAAAATGTTATATCTCATCTCACTGCCAAATCTGAGGCATCACTAGAGAAGTATAATAATAAACAACGGGCGGTTGAAAGAGTCGAGAGATTAAAGAAAGGGATATTATCACAGAAATGTAGCTTATGCGGCACTGTTCTAGAGCCAAAGAAACTTCGGCAGTTAGAGGAGGAACTTCATGAAACTGAAATCCTTATTAAACAATTAACAGAAATCCCTGAGCCAAATTTGACATTTGAGCATCACAAAACAAGATTAGAAAAGATAATTTCCCACAGTAACATTAGAGAAGATTTCAGAGAAATCGAGAACGAAATAGGCAAGATAGATCATGAACTAGCATCACTACAGGCGCAATTAAATGACATAATAGGGAAACTGACCGGGCAAGATAAAGAAGAGCCACGAGAATTAGAAATATCTATACAAAACTTGAAAAAAGAACAGGGGAGACTTGAAGGTCTTGTAAAGGTTAAGGCAGAAGAGGTATTGGGTCTTAAAGAAACGAAGGCAGAATTTGAGGCAAGTTTAGCCAGTATTCCTAAGCGAGAGATCAACATTTTGGGGAAAAGAATTGAGTTTGTAGAATCTGTAAAAGAAGTATTTGAAGAAGCTATTTCATCATATAGAGATAAGAAAAAATTCGATATTGAACGAATTGCTACGGAAATATTTCGAACGATACGCTCAAAAGAAGAGTTTGATAGCCTCAAAATTAATGAGCAATTTGGCTTATCCATAATGACTAAAAATGGAACTTGCCTTAGCAGAAGTGAATGGAGATCAGCGGGTGAGGAGCAGATCGTTGCCTTGGCATTGATTGGAGCCCTTAATAAATCAGCCCACGTAAAAGCACCAGTGTTTATGGATACACCCTTTGGTAGATTGGATATAAAACATGGCGAGCGTGTCTTAAAATATCTCCCCAACCTAGCAGATCAAGTGGTCCTATTGGTAACGGATCGAGATTTTAGAAAAGGGGATGAAAGATATCTTGAGGGAAAAATCAAGAATGACTTCACCATTATATACAAAAGCCAAAAAGAGGGATCACGAGTGTTCGCAACGCAAGATTTGGAGGTTGCGCCATGAATGATGATGCGTTTGGAGATATGAGGACCTTTCCTGCAAGTGATCGCGCGAAAAAGCAAATGAAAGAGCTAGTATCTAAGGGGCTATTCCATGAGCAGAGAGATGCGTGGCGGCTAGGTGCTGCGCTGGGTATAGTTTTAAATCAATCTGAAAGAAAAGGAAAGAGAGAGACATTCCAAAACATCAACAGCCTAGATCCAGAAGGTATTTTTGCGGCAATCATGATCGGGTTGTATCCCGATATAACCCCAGAAGAACGAGCGAAGAAGTTGGTTGATTCCGCTGAATGGGGTATTAATCAAATTCATCATCAGGTTGAGATTGGCACATTGGATTGGTCACAATTGGGGTTGTTGCATGGACAGCCATAATGAAGTTATTACGTGTGGCTCAACTATGTATCCAGATAGTTATTCCTACACAATTTTAAAAGAAAAAATAAGTAAATCATTTATTTATAACATCACTTAATGAGAACTGAAATGCTGAACTACAAAAATATATTAACCAAACTCGAAGAAAACAAAGCCGCAATAAAAAAATACGGCGTAAAGCGAATCGGATTATTCGGCTCATACATCAGAAAAGAACAAAAACCCGAAAGCGATATCGATATTCTCGTTGAATTTGAAAAAGGTAAAATAACATTCGACAACTACATGGATCTTAAATTCTTTTTAGAAGACCTGTTCAAATGTAAAGTCGATCTTGTAATGAAAGAAGTAATTAAACCAGATTTAAAACCATACATCATCGGGAGTGTAAAATATGCAGCGGGCGTATGAAGCGTATCTTAAAGACATTCTTGAGTCTATCCGTAAAATTGAAAAATATACCGAAAACATGTCTTATGGGGATTTCAGAGAAGATGAATTAAGACAGGACGGCGTTGCAAGAAATCTGGAAATTATAGGCGAAGCTGTTAAGAAAATTCCTGATGAGATAAAAAATAAAAAACCAGAGATTGAGTGGAAAAAGATTGCCGGATTAAGGGATATTCTCACGCACGAATATTTTGGAATAAATCTGGAAATCGTATGGGATGTAATGGAAAACAAGCTACCTGATTTGAAAAAGAATACTCTGGCACTCCTTTCTGAAATGAAAGGTAATTAAGGCTATAGCTACATGATTATATATACAAGTCAACAGTAGATAGATTATCAAATCATAGTACATTGAGTGCAGATATGCAAAAACTTCAGGTGGATAAAAAAATCAAAGCTCTCGAAGAACAGCTCGAATTACTCAAGTCTTTTATTTCAAAACATGAGCCATTGCTTACTATAGAAGATTACAGGAAATACCTCGCTAAAACTAAAAAGGCAGTTGCAGCGTCTGTAGAGCCCACTGAATACATCAGAAAAACCAGAGTAAAAGGTGAAATTTATTGAGGCTGGCTCTCGACTAAGACATGGCGATTTATAGTCAACCATCACAACCTCCTCACATGCGGATTCGGCACAGGCGCAGCCTCTAACAGCGCCTTCGTGTAAGGATGCTGCGGCGATGTAAACACCTCCTCAACCTTCCCCTCTTCCACAATCTTCCCAGCCTTCATCACAGCAACCCTGTCGCACAGGTACCTTACCACCCCCATATTGTGGGCGATAAAAAGCAACGATAGCCCATGCTCCCTCTTAAGCTCGGTGAGCAGGTTCAGTATCTGCGCCTGGACTGAGATGTCAAGCGCACTCACAGGCTCATCCGCAATTATCAGGCTCGGGCGAAGCGCAAGCGCCCTTGCTATGCCAATCCTTTGCTTCTGTCCCCCGCTGAATTCATGCGGATAACGGGAAGCATCACTTGCCAGAAGCCCCACCTCGGTAAGCAGTTCCCCAACCCTCCCCAGCCTTTCCTCCTCGTCCTCCATGCCGTGGATAAGGAGCGCCTCGCCTATGGAATCACCAGCCGTCATCCTCGGGTCAAGCGAAGCCGAGGGGTCCTGGAAAATCATCTGCACCTCCCGGCGATATTGCTTCAGTTCATCGCCTTTCAATGAAAATATGTTCCTGCCTCTGAACAGCACCTCCCCTTCCGTAGGCTCCTCAAGCCGGATTATCACCTTGCCAAGCGTGGTCTTCCCGCTGCCCGACTCGCCCACAAGCCCTAGGGTTTCCCCTTCATTAATGCCGAGGGATACGCCATCCACAGCCTTTAAATCGCCCGCACGCCTGGAAAGGAATCCCGAGCGTACGGGGTAGTATTTCCTGATTTCCCGAATCTCAAGAAGCTTGCTGTTCAACCCTGACCTCCTTCGATGCTTTTATTACCTCTTCCGAATCCCAGAAAAGGCATGCACTTACGTGTCCATCTTCAACTGTTGCCTCTTGCGGCACGACCCTTCCGCAAACCTCCTTCGCAAACCTGCATCGTGTGTGGAAAACACACCCCCCCGGAGGAGCTATGAGGCTTGGAATCTGCCCTGGTATCGGCACAAGCTTCTCCCGCTTCATCGCGACATCTGGCAGCGAGTTCAATAAGCCTATGGTATAAGGATGCCTCGGGTTTTCGAATATCTGCCAGACGTTCCCTTTTTCCATGGCTTTGCCTGCATACATCACCACAACCCTGTCCGCGATCTGTGCCACTATTCCCAGGTCGTGGGTTATGAATATCATGGACATCCCCTTTTCCCTTTTCAAATCCAGCAAAAGCTCCAGGAATCTTGATTGCGTTGTGACATCAAGTGCAGACGTTGGCTCATCTGCTATCAGTATCTCGGGATCGCAGCCAAGAGCCATGGCTATCATCACCCTCTGGTTCATGCCCCCGCTGAACTCATGAGGATAGCTAAAAAGCCGCTCTTTAGGCACGCCCACCCTCTCAAGGAGACGAAGCGCCTTTTCCCTGGCTTCTCTATCCGATAAATTAATGTGCACTTTCATCGGCTCCATTATCTGCTCGCCGATGGTGAGCACGGGATTGAGCGATTCCCTGGGGTCCTGGAATATCATGGCTATCCGCTTTCCCCGGATGAGCCGAAGCTGCTCAGGCGTGTACTGCCTCAGGTCTTCACCATCCAGCATTACCTCTCCACCTGTTAGCCTTCCCGGGGAGTCGACAAGCCCGAGTATGGATAATGCAGAGACCGTCTTTCCAGAGCCGCTCTCCCCAACAAGACAGAGCACCTCGCCTTTCTGAAGGTCAAAGCTGACATCGTTAACAGCCCTGACAATTCCCCTGCGGGTGAAAAAACAGGTCACAAGCCCCTTTACCTCAAGTATGTTCATAGCTCGCTCCTCGGGTCGAAGGCATCCCGAAGCCCATCTCCCAGGAAGTTGAAGGAAAGCACGGTAAGGAAGAGCATTATACCCGGTTCGACCGCCACCCACCACGTTGTGTCGAGGTTGTCCTGCCCTGCATTGAGTATCCTGCCCCAGCTCGCCACCGTGGGGTCACCCAGCCCGATGAAACTCAGGGCAGCTTCTGCCAGGATAACGCCAGGTATCGAGAGCGTGGCTATCACTATCAGTGTGCCCATCACATTGGGAATGAGATGGCGGAAGATTATCCTTGTATCACTGGCACCAAGCGCTTTGCTTGCAAGCACGAACTCCCGCGTCCGAAGGGACAGGGCTTCGCTTCGCACTATTCTTGCTGCCCCGGTCCAGCCGGTCACGCCAATTATCAATATTATAAGCGTGAGGTCAGCGCCGAATATGAACACTATGAACACGAGGAGAAGGAAGAATGGAAACGTCATCATGATATCCGTGAATCTCATGAGCACGTTGTCAACCGCGCCTCCGAAATAAGCCGATGAAACACCGATTACAGTGCCTATCATGAGGGCGATGAACGTGGCAACAAGACCCACCTGAAGCGATACCCGTGCGCCTGATACTATCATGGCAAGTATGTCCCTTCCCTTATCATCGCTACCCAGTGGATGCTTCCACGTACCCCGGATTTCAGCATTCCTCAGGCTTCCCGTGTCCCTGTCATAGACAGACTGGCTTGTGGTGAAACCCACAGGCGGCAGGTTCTTCTCCTCGAAGTTTACATAGTTCGGGCTTACCGTGAAGAAAGGTCCGCCAATAGCCAGTAATACCAAGAATACTATGAAAAATAATCCCATCATGGAGAGCTTGTTTTTCCTCGTCCTTTCCCAGTAATAAGCCGAAAGTCGCCGGTTGAGGTAGAGCGGGTAAACGATGTAGAATAGCATAAAAACTGAGAAAAAGGCATAGAAATAATCAAGCGGTGAGAAAAGTTTTCCCTTCATCGCAAATAAGTCGATTGCAATAGTGACCATTATACCCGCAATTATCAGGGTGAAGAGAATATTCCTTGAAATTTTCAACTCAGACATATCTCACCCTCGGGTCAAGAAAGGTGTAGGCAATATCGGTGAGGAGGTTGAAGATGAGCGTCACCATTGCGCCTATCAGCGTTACCGCAACAACGACTGCGTAATCATCCGCAAATATGGCGTTGAAGGATATCCTTCCAAGCCCGGGAATCCCGAAGATGATCTCTGTGAGGTATGCGCCTCCGAAGACCACACCGCTTAAGTCCAGCATTATTATCGTTATAACTGGCAGCATGGCGTTCCTGAATACATGCTTCAGGATGACAGTGCGCTCAGGCAGCCCTTTTGCCCTTGCCGTCCTCACGAAATCCTTGCGCAGGTTGTCAAGCGTTGCCGAGCGCACATACCTGCTGTAGCCCGCCAGCATGCCAGAGCCAAGGGTTATTACTGGCAGCGTCATGGCTTTCAGGTTCTCGAGGCTGAAAAGGGGAAGCGAGGTATCGTAGTATGTCTTGAACAAACCGAGCTTTACAGAGAATATCAAGATGAGCATTATGCCGAGCCAGAAGTTGGGGATGGAGATGCCGAGGAACGAAAAAAACGTGACAGCATAATCTGCTTTTGTACCCTGTTTGACAGCAGAATAAATGCCTATACCCACGCCTATCAAAACAGCAAAAACTGTGCTTAATAAAATAAGCTCGAATGAATAAATCCAGTGTTTTGATAATAGTTCCGTAACAGGCAGGGAAGTGCTCAATGACCAGCCAAGGTTGCCGTGGAGAAGGTTAGAGATGTAATCCACATACTGGAGGTAGAGAGGTTTGTCCAGCCCGTATCTGGCTTCTATGGCTGCCTGCACCTGCGCAATATCCCTTACCCTGCCTGAGGCTGCGATATTGGCAAGGTACTTATCTGCAGGCGAGCCGGGTCCAAGGCGCAGGAGGAAGAAAGTGATTGTCAATATGCCCCATGCGATTACAAGGGAATAGATAAGCCTCCTTGCGATGTATTCGCCCATGGAGGCTTTTTTTCCCGCCATCCTATTCCTCAAAATACCAGAGCTGGGAGTTATAGCCCATGCTGATGCCGGGCTCGATGCCTTTCACCTTCGCTGAAATACCGATATTGCTCTGCGGGAATGCCAGGAAGTCTGCGGGCAGC
The DNA here is from genome assembly GCA_027460525.1 of Candidatus Methanoperedens sp. Lineage (NCBI taxonomy): Archaea > Methanobacteriati > Methanobacteriota > Methanomicrobia > Methanosarcinales > Candidatus Methanoperedentaceae > Candidatus Methanoperedens > Candidatus Methanoperedens sp. Next base: position 10,570 of record JAPZAS010000003.1, on the reverse strand, counting down.
TCTTCCGATATCAGGGCTGAAAGCCCGGCGAATATCCCTTTTCTCACGCTGGTATCAAGAGCCTCCTTCGACCTGGCTTTCCTGAAGAGTTCATCCACATCAGGGTTTGAATACCCGGACATGTTCAAACCCCCATCCGAGGCAAAGAAGGATGAGGTTCCAGACGGCGCATTCACATCCGTGTTAAAACCTATTACGCACATATCCCATGATTTCTCGCTCACAGCATCAGGACCATTATTGAACCCTGAAGCTTTATCGCCAGGAGCCTTGTTTTTCAGGTACTGGTTTAGCATGGTAGGCCAGGGCAGGGATTTGAGCTCAACCTCCACGCCTATGTCCGAAAGTTCCTGTTTTACCAGGAAGGCTATCGATTCCCTTACCTTGTTGCCAGAGTTCGTGATTATGGAGAGCTTGAGCGGGTTTCCGCTGTTATCAAGAAGCAAGCCTTCCTTCTGCTTATACCCGGCAGCTTCCAGTTTCTTCTTTGCCTCTTCCTTGTTATACAGTGCCCCAACTCCGAATCGCTTCAATCCTGTCTCCACGAACCAGGGGGAGGGACGGGGTATGAAACTGAATGCAGGGTCTGCAAATCCAAGGTATATGGACTGGATTAAAGCATCCTTGCCTATGCTCTCTGCAAAGGCCTGCCGCACCTCCTTCTTCCTGAAACCTTCCCAGCCGTTCTTCCTGAAGTTCCACAGAAGAACATCATAGCCGCTTGTGGGATTCGTGTAAACATTGATTCCCTTCATCCCCTTGAACTTACTCACCTGGAGAGGGTCGATGGTCGTGGAAGTGATATCCCCGGCTTCGAGCGCAGCCTGTCTTGCCGCAGGCGTTCCGAATATCTTTACTACATATTGTTCAAAAAACGGCGCCCCGTTCTCTTTTCCAAGATAATAATCAGGGTTGCGTTCCACCACGAACTTATCGCTCCTTACCCATTCCACGAACCTGTATGGACCGAGGTTGCCCGTGTATCTCAGGTTGTTCAGCTCATCAGCCTGTGTAAAAGCATCCAGGTTCCCTTCATATTTCTGGGCTATGTGCTTTGGATACGCCCAGAAGTCCGTAACCCTGTAAATGAATTCAGGATATACTGTCTGCCTTCTGAACTGGTAGGTCTGCCTGTCCACAGCCACAACATCAACGTACAGCTTTTTGCCGTTGACGGTCTCCTGGTAATCGTCCTTGTAGTTGAAGGGGAGCCAGTCTGAGAAGAGCAGGTTCTTAAAGGTATAGACAAAGTCATCGCTTGTAAGCGGTTTGCCGTCGCCCCAGTAGAGGTCGTCCCTCAACACCAGGGTATAGGTCAGCCCGTCCTCTGATACCCTTACCGGTTCTGCGAGCCACCGCAGCTGCACATTGAGGCTGTTGTCGTAGGTTATCAAGCCGTCCATGGTGAGACCGATATAATTAAGCGAGGCATTGTCAGCGGCAAGAGCCCAGTTCAGGGTCTCGGCATCGCCTGTGGAGGTGCCATCTATATATGTTCCCTTAACAGGGTGCAGTCCCGAAGGGAGGGTGGTATTCTGCGGTGCTTCTTTCGTTTTCTCAAGACACCCGCTTAAACCAACTCCCAAACCTGCATACAACCCTGCTCTGGCGCAGAGCCTTAGAAATTCACGCCTTTTGAGGTGCATGTATTAGTTAGGGGAGATGGAATTAATAAAATTATCGCCCAGGCTCGTGTATTCATCTATCGTATGGTCACGCATTTTTACAGGGAGATAAATTGCACCGTCATTTCCATCTATTTTACTGGCAATACCTTTTCCTTCGCAATAGGCAGTATATGCTGAAAGTATGGCGTCAAGTTCGTCATCGGACAGCAGCTTGTCTTTGGTGAGATCATCCAATCCTCCGATGAGCCCGAGCAACCCCTTCTGGATATTCCTGCGCCCTTCCTTTGTTTTTTTCTTCACCAGAGCGCCTATGTCAAGCGCCCTTCTGGCGGCGTATGGATATACCTCTATTACCCTTGCGCCCAGCTCATCTTCAGCCCATTTTTTGAGTCCAATCCCCTTCCCCACCCATTTACTTACCCATTCTGCGCCTGATGGATAGCATGCGATGCCGTGCTTGCGCAGCCGCGTTTCGCACTCTCTCATTGTTCCGTGCTCCGGTTTTGATAGAGGCGCATCTATGGCTATAATTCTTGAACTGAAATTTTCCGCCATTTGAATTATGCAGGAATGGATACATTCATCGTCGGATTTGATATGTAATGGCGGGCTTTCTATCCAGGGTACCCCGTTTTTCTCCAAAACGTAAGCCAGACCTGTGCTTTTGCGTCTGGTGCTTGTTCCAAGGTCAACGCCTATGAATACTGTTTCTGCGCTTTGCATGGTTTTTCCCGCACTAAATTATCTGATATTAAACTTCACCCCAATCTTAAACAGCCTCTTCGTAGGCAAATTCATGACCTCACACCCCGTTTTCTCAGAAATCTCCCCCAGAATCTCCCGCATCCTCTCCTCACTCTCAGCCGAAAGCGTGAACCATATATTGTAATTTGCTGGTCTTAGATAATTATGGGAAACTTCCTCATACTTGTTTATAATCCCCGCCACCTCCTCAATTCTCTCCTCAGGCGCCTTCATCGCCACAAGCGTGCTAACGCCGCCTGTATTCTTCGTGCTTATAATCGGACCTATGCGCCTGATAGCCCCTTCCCTGCACAGCCTTTTGATGCGCCGGATTACCTCATCCTCCGTCAAACCCAGGCTCTCCCCAAGCTCCTCAAATGGTTTGCTCACAAGCGGGAAATCAAGCTGTACAGCATTCAATATCCTTTTATCAACCTCGTCTAAGGAAATCATGCTCCTCTCACAGGCACATACACGCAATACGGCTCTTCGGAAAGGTAATCTCCCGTGGCGGCATAGGCGCGCGCCCGACAGCCTCCGCATACGGTTCGGTACTCGCAATCCCTGCATTTGCCTTTGAGTTTATCGGGGTTGCGGAGGTCATTGAAAACATGCGATTTTTCCCAGATGACTGAAAAAGGCTTTTCCCGTATGTTCCCTGCAAGCGCGGGCAGGTATCCGCACGGATAGACATCACCTTTGCTTGAAACAAAGCAGAATGCAGAGCCGCCGAGACAGCCTTTTGTCATGGCTTCAAGCCCGTGCGTTTCTCTTGTTATCCTTATTCCTTCTGCTTTTGCACGCTGGCGCATGATCCTGAAATAATGGGGGGCGCATGTGGCTTTTAACTGGAGCCTTTTATCCCTGCTTTTATCGTAGAACCAGTTAAGCACGCGTTCGTACTCATCGGGAGGAATCTCATCCTCAACTATCTCCTCTCCCCTCCCTGTGGGGACTAACAGGAATATGTGGAGCGCGGACGCTTTTAAATCAAGTGCAAGGTCGTAAATGCGCGGGATTTCATCAAGGTTTCTTTTTGTGATCGTGGTATTGATCTGGAAACTTATCCCCTCTTTTTTCAGGATATCTATTCCGCGAAGCGCGGCATCAAATGCACCGGGCTCTCCGCGGAAGGTATCATGGGTCATCGCATTCGCGCCGTCTATACTTATACTCACCCGCTGTATGCCCGCCTCTTTCAATTTTCTGGCGATATCAGGCGTAAGAAGCGTTCCATTGGTGGCAAGCACTGCCCTCAGCCCCCTTCCTGTTGCATAGCGAGCGATGTCATAAACATCTGCGCGGAGAAGCGGCTCCCCACCGGTGAGTATAATAATCGGTTTGTATTCCACAAGTTCATCCACGAAATGTTTTGCTTCGGCTGTGGATAATTCATCGGGCAGCGGCTCTTTAATTGCTGATGCTCTGCAATGGATGCATGCAAGATTGCATGCATTGGTAAGTTCCCATGCAACAAGCCTCGGAGGTCTGACTTTATGTTCTGTCACAGGTTCACGTTATTCTTACTCTACCTTAACCTTTATGTAATAAGCGAATAGAATGGTCAATATGAGTTATCTGGACGCTGCCTTCGCTATCGTATGGATTGTATTTGTGGTATATATTTTAAACCTGTTCCGGTTGCGCAGGGCATTAAATAACGAACTCAATACCCTGAAAAGTTTAAAATGATATGACCATAGAGGGAATTTTAAATTACAGGAATATAGCAGTGGTGGGCATATCCGAAGACCCGGAACGCCCGAGCCACTACGTGGCAAGTTTCCTTGCCGGGCACGGGTATAACATCATTCCCGTCAATCCGAAATTGACCGAGTGGGAAGGGCAGAAATGTTATCCCGACCTCATCTCCATACCTGTAAGAGTGGATGTGGTGGATATTTTCAGGCGCTCCGAGTTTGTGCCTCCAATCGTGGACGAGGCTATCAGGATAAAAGCCAGGGCTGTGTGGATGCAGGAGGGTATCGTAAACGAAGAGGCTGCGGCGAAAGCGCGGGATGCGGGGATTGAAGTGGTGATGGATAAGTGCATGATGAAAGAATATAGAAGGCTGAAGGGTGGTTGAGTTTCATAGCAGCTTCAAATTCCCTGTGAGCTTATCTAATTCTACTACTTCAGCAGGTCCGATTCCCAGCACTGTAACCGTTCCGGGTGGCACCTCGGTCAAACCTGCATCCGTGATTAAAGCAGCAGGCAGACCGTGCCTCCTTGCCCTCTCCTTCAATTCAAAAAGCTCCTGCAATGTCGCAACTCTCAGTACCACTTTCTTCTGCCCCTCCTCTTTCCAGGCTTCACGAACTTCCCTGCCTGCCACGTCGTAAGCTGAGACTGCAGCATGCGCAACCTGGACAGCAAGCTTGCCTTTTGACAATTTCAGGTCATCGCGCACGATGATGCACTGTTTATACTCGCTCATGTCACTTAATCAGCATTCCCTTCTCGTCAAACTTCAATGTGTCCTTTCTGTCAAACCATTCTTTTCCAAGCGCAAGCGATTCTTCCCTGTTAAAATCTCCCACCACAATATTATCAGTATTTGCTACCACAACTCCGAGGGGAATTGACATAATGTTGTCTGAATTTTTTACAATAAGCCTCCCATCCTCGACTGCAATGCTCTCACCGATATCTTCACTGTTTTGTTTGACGAATTTGCCAACATATCCATGAGCCTTGGATGTATTGTCATTCTTTCCCTGGAGTTCGGGTTTTTTCGTGAAAAAATTCGAAATTTTATTGAGGATTGCCATAAATATAGTTTATTGTCTATTCTAAAATAAATACTGTTAGGTTAACTATGCGCGAGTTTCTGGAATGTTTCCAAGGGCATCGTCAATTTCCCCGGCTAATTGAAATGGTATTGCAACCACAAGTTCCACATCCTCGTATCTACTGTGTTTTCTTGAACCCTTGCAGCCAAGGGATATCCCCAGCTTCCCTTGCATAGGATAGGCAGTGCAGTCGCTGCATATAGATGCTATGCCTCCACCCTTAAACTCAACAGGGCTTCCCCTCTGGTAAGCATGAGCCTGAATTATTCGCATCGCACGCTCTGGTTTCAGGAAAAGGAGCAGGATATCAAAATCTCCGCCAGAATAAGGAGCTATTCTTATTGAGCTTTCTTTCTTTGCGAGCCTGTTTAGATTAGAAACTGCATGTTTTGCAGCATTCCTGTCTTTATATCTCTTTGATGTATAATAGTAATCCTCAGGACTTATTTCTGTATCACCCAGCACATACGCACCTACCTTGCAGCCCTGTTTTTTTATCACGAACGACTCGCCAAACCTGGCCTTCTGTACAAGCTCGCAGTACAGGAGGGCTGATTGTTCACCCTCGCCATTGGTAAAAAGAAGGCTTACCGGTCTGCCTTTATCCATTAACGCAGGAATGTGACGCAACATGAGTTTAAAAATGTAATTAAGGCTTATTCTATTCTCCTCATCACTATTCCTTCAGCAACCTTGGGAAGGAAAAGCGTGGATTTCTGCGGGAAGTTCTTATGCTCTGTAAATGCTTTTCTCTCCACGTCTTTAATAGAAATCGGGTTTAGCAGGAAAGCTACATCAAATTCCTTGCTGTCTACCCTGGCTATAGCCTCGGATGGGCTTGCATTGAACGATACGTCTTCTTCAGGTTTTTTTATTATCGGGTTGATAAGCCACTCATGGAGAACCATGAGGTCAAGCCCCACACTCTCTTTTCGTTTTTCGAAAAGCCTCTGTACAGCTTTTTCATTAGCCCTGAGAATGCTGAATTTTTTCCCATCGTACATGCCGAGCTTAATATCGAACTCGCCGCTTCGCTTTCGCAGTTGTGAATAGAACTCTTCGCCGTTTTCATCATCCTGCCAGTCCGTTGAAAAATTCTCATTTATTTTATTATCAAGTTCCTTCCTGCTGAAATTCTTCACCGTCCTGTGCCACGGCAGCAACAAAAGAGCCCTGTCCCCGCCCTCCAGCAGCATCATCATGGTATATTCTATCCCGTCTTTTTCCCGCATGAGGTTGGCTGCGGTATACCTGTGGTGCCCGTCAAGAACGAGCAGTTTCAGTTCCGATACCATCTCCGTGATTCTCCTGATAAGGCTTTCATCTTTTAGTTCCCAGAGTAAATGGCGGCTGCATTTAAGGGTTACATCGACAACAGGAGGTTTTTCCGGATCTGGAATATATTGCGGACGCTTGAATCCAAGGTATTCTTCAAAAAGGTTGTTCAATTCATGGTCAGGCATAGTGTATTCTGCTGTAATCGGGGAGAAATTCATCATGCATGCTTTCATAAGGCTGTAGCGTTCCCTGGTATTGACCTCAAAAATGTTTTCATGCCCGACTATGTTTCCCTCTCCAAGCTCTTCCACCCTGACAAGGCAGACAAGCCCGAAAACAAAATACAGGTTTCGCCTCTCTTTTTCAGGAAGCAGAGCAAGAATCTCTGGCTTCAGGGAATACATGATACCGTAAATGTAAAGCGCCGGCTTATCTCTATCTACAAGGATTTTTGAACTTATGAAACGGTCAAATTCTCTCCTGGCGTGAACAATAAACTCATCCCTTTTCATGTCTTTTCTTCGTGTGGTAACATGGATGATGTTGTTTTTTTCCCTGGCGTATTTCTGATAATCGGCGCCGTCTATGGTATCGTAAACCGGGCAAACAAGCTTTTCTATCTGCATTTCCGGGTTAAGTATAGTAGCCTTAAAAGGTCGAATATCTACCATTGTTGAACATCCTGAATTTTGTATTCAAAGGACGATAAGGAGCATGAATGTTTCGTCAGGGTTTTACGGTTGCCGCTATCTTACCGTCCCTGAAAACCCTGATAATCCCGCCGCTCTGGGAAACTACAATACCAATAGCTCCTGTCACCGAGGTGATAGCAGCAACCGAGGAGTGGCGTGTACCAAGCCCTCTTGGTATTTTTGCCACGCCCGTATCAATGGTAATGTACCGCCCTGCGGCTTCAACCACGCCGTCGCCTGAGATTACGAAAACCCCGTCCAGCTGTGCAAACTCCTTGATGTTATTCAGCGTCTCTGTGTCTGTGATTATCCTCTCTTCCCTTTTGTGCCCCTCGAAAGGATTCAATACAAGCTGTCTGGATTTAGCCATTACGTTTGCAGTGTCGCCAATGATAAACGCTGTGCCAACGGCACGCCCCTCTCTTCCTTCGGTGCTGATTTCAATGGCTATTTTGAGTACAGTCTCAAAAATCTTCTCGCTTATTTCGGTTCCTTTGAGGACTTCGGATACAAGAAGCTCGGAGGTTTCTTTCTTTGGCTTCATAATGGGTTTACCCAGTTCCCTCTCAAGTTTCAGCGCCCGGTTATTATAATAATTTGCAAGGTCTCTTACGATATAGATTTCATTTGAGTTGCCCCCCAATTAGGCTCTCCAATAATATAAGGATAAAGGTAAAACAAGAATTATGATGGACCGGTCGGGAATTGAACCCGAGGCCTCTCCCATGCCAAGGGAGCGATCTACCCCTGAGCTACCGGCCCTGCGGGTTCGCATAGTGCATGTTGTTAGATAAAGGTATCGATAAACTTTAGCTTTTTGCCGACCGCTTCTTCAATTTTGCAATTATAGTTAAAAACTAAACATTTTAAACTTATCTTTGCGACCTTTGCGCTTTGCGGTTTGGTTGTAGGCACCGCATAGGATGCAGAGGGCGGGAAAATTGTAGGGGCTTTTTACTAAAATTTCTAACCATTATCAGAGGAATTTTGACAGCATGACTAATTGGCTACAGACTTGACAGACCATAAAACTCCGAGACTACAAGTATCTAATATACGTACAGATTCCCATACGGTCGATGCGACAGCGGAACCAGTTTCGTGAATTTCCCGCCCATCACTTCGTTCAGGTCAAACCCGAAATGCTCGCAATACTCCTTGAGAAAAGTACCAATGAGCTTCGTATCCTCTTCATTCAATTCAAGGCAGCTCACTTCTTTCCCGAGATGATAGGGGTCAACTTTTCCCCTGATATACATCACACCGCCGTGCATACCTGTTCCGACATAGTCGCCCACAAGCGGACTCTTCTCGTTCATGCCCAGCAGTATCATTATCCCGCCTGCCATGTACTCTCCATAGAAGTCACCAGCAGTGCCGCCAGTTATGATTACAGGCACCTGCTTTTTGTATTCCTTCATATGTATGCCCACGCGGTAGCCCGCATCTCCTTTGATGTATAATTTACCGCCACGCATACCGTAGCCGATGATATCGCCAACATTTCCGTGGACGATAATCTCACCTGCATTCATGGTGTTCGCGATGCCGTCCTGCGCATTCGCATTTACGATAATCCTGGGTCCGTTCATGAAAGCCCCGAGGTCATTTCCCGGCGTGCCGTTAATGGTGATTTTTACGTTCTCATTCAACCCGTCGCCGATATACCTCTGCCCTCCCACGTTATCAAGCTCGAACTCCTTTTCGCCCGATGCAACCGCGTCGCGAATTATTTTATTTAACGGTCTGTAATGCATGCCTTTTGCGTCGATTCTCATAAAGCGTCACGTCCCTTTATGCCGTATTCACGTATGGCTTCGCCATACGTGTCAGGTGACCAATTTTTCATAAAATTGCTCATACGAATCACTGTCCTATCCCTGCATGTTTAATCCCCAGGATGTCAAGAGCTTCTTGATTTAGCCCTACGCCTCTCAGTCTTTCACGGCTGCCCCGCAACGACTCGACTGCATTTATTCCAAGCGACCCCAGCACTTCCTGGATTTCATGACCCCATGCAGTGAGAAGGTTGCACAGGTGGTCAGCCGCCACTTCAGGATTCAGGCGTCGCACGAGTTCAGGCTTCTGCGTCGCGATGCCCCATGCGCAGTTGCCAGTGTAGCATTTCTGGCATACCCTGCATCCTATCGCTATAAGTGATGCTGTGCCTATGACGCATGCATCTGCTCCCAGAGCAATCGCCTTTACAACATCAGCGCTCTGCCTGATGCTGCCTCCAACAAGAATGCTTGCCCTGTTTCGGATGCCTTCCTGCCTCAGCCGTTCATCCACTGCTGCAAGGGCAAGTTCGATGGGTATCCCTACATGGTCCCTGATTATCATGGGAGCAGCACCAGTTCCACCGCGGAATCCGTCTATCATCACTATATCCGCTCCTGCGCGAACGATTCCGCTTGCTATTGCTGCAACATTGTGCACTGCCGCAATCTTGACTGATACGGGTTTCTTGTAATCCGTTGCCTCCTTTATGGCATAGATCAACTGTGAGAGGTCTTCGATTGAGTATATATCATGGTGCGGAGCAGGGGATAGGGCGTCTGTCCCCACCGGTATCATTCTTGTTTTTGAGATATCCTCTCCTACCTTTTCACCGGGCAGGTGTCCTCCTATGCCGGGTTTTGCTCCCTGCCCTATCTTTATTTCAACGACTGCGCTGTTGTTCAGGTATTTGCTCGTTACGCCGAACCTCCCTGACGCAACCTGCACTATAATCCTGTCTGTGTAGGACGCGAGGTCCTCATGCAGACCCCCCTCGCCCGTATTCATCAGGGTTCCCATGCGCCTTGCCGCCATGGCAAGCGCCTTGTGCGCATTAAGGCTTATTGCGCCGTACGACATTGCTGCAAACACTATAGGTATGTCTAATTTAACTTGCGGCGCAAGCTCGGTTCTTAGACTTACGTCGTTATGCTCTCCATCGAACTCCAGAGCCTCGGGTTTGGCTCCAAGGTATGTGCGCAGCTCCATTGGTTCACGCAACGGATCTATCGAGGGATTGGTAACCTGGCATGCGTCTATCAGTATATGGTCCCAGTAGATGGGATAAGGCTTGGGGTTGCCCATACCCGTAAGTATGATGCCTCCACTCTCAGCCTGCTTCAGGATATTCTTCCTGATTTCAGGCGTCCAATTGTAGTTATCCCTGTAGTCAAGCGGGTTCTCGGTAATTGTGATTGCGCCCTCGGGGCAGAATGTTGCACACCTGTGACATGCCACGCATAACTTGTGATTCGGCGTGACTTTGTCCTTAAATTCAATCGCGTTGAAACTGCAGTTTATCACACAGCGCTTGCACCTCCGGCACCTTTCATGGTCAACGTTCACGGTGAACTCTGCAGGAAGCTGTGATTCCATCATTCCACCTCCGTTTTCAGGGTGCCAATCACAGCCGTGCCTGCCCTCGGGCTCCACACCT
>JAPZAS010000002.1 GCA_027460525.1 Candidatus Methanoperedens sp. | reverse complement strand
CATTTCAGCCGCATACAGGGTCTGCGATGCAGGTCATGGTAAACTTAATTTTTATAAATCAGGACAGTACCGCGCCCGGTGTTCTATATAGCCTCTCTCACATCGATTTTTCCTGTCACGACTTCTGAAATCAGGGCTGTGCGGTATTCCAGTAAGAGGGCGATTTCTTTTTCGATTTTGGTAATGGTATGGTCAATTCTGGTATTTTCAGATTCTATAAACCAAAAATATGGAGAATGAGCTATTTTAAAAATTCCCGAAAATACCATAAATTAAATAACACTGCAACCAATTAAGCCAGAGAAACATGCCCCAGGTAAAACTCACAGACACAACCCTCAGAGACGCCCATCAATCCCTCATCGCCACTCGCATGCGGACAAGGGATATGCTTCCCATTGCAGAGAAGATGGACGAGGTAGGGTTCTTTTCACTCGAGGTATGGGGCGGGGCGACATTCGACTCTTCGATACGTTTTTTGAACGAAGACCCTTGGGACAGGCTGCGCGCCCTTAAAAAGGCAATCAAGAAAACACCCCTTCAGATGCTGCTTCGCGGGCAGAACCTCGTGGGTTACAGGCATTATTCAGACGACATTGTGATTAAATTCGTGGAGCATGCCGCTGAAAGCGGAATTGACATCTTCAGGATTTTCGATGCGGTGAACGATATCAGGAACATGGAAGTTTCCATCAAGACCGCAAAGCGTGTTGGCGCCCATGTGCAGGGCACGGTATGCTATACAATAAGCCCGGTGCATCCCATTCCTCTATACGTCAAGATGGCAAAGGAGCTTGAGGAAATGGGATGCGACTCGCTCTGCATAAAAGACATGGCAGGTTTGATTTCGCCGCAGAATGCCTTTGACCTTGTAAAGGCTTTGAAAGAAGAAATTAGTATTTCTGTAGATCTGCATTCCCACTGCACGAGCGGGATGGCTCCAATGAGCTACCTGTTTGCATGCGAGGCTGGGGTGGATATACTCGATACCGCCTTCTCGCCTTTTGCATGGGGGACATCGCAGCCGCCGACGGAGACGACGGTTGCAGCGCTGCAGGGAACTCCTTACGACACCGGACTTGACCTCTTTCTGCTTACAGAGATTAAGAAATACTTCGAGGAAGTAAAGGAAAAATACCGGGGCATCCTCGACCCGATCTCGGAGAGGATAGACACGGACGTTTTGAAATACCAGATTCCGGGCGGCATGCTCTCCAATCTTGTATCGCAGTTAAAAGAGCAAAACGCGCTTGACAAATACGAAGCTGTTCTTGCCGAGATGCCACGGGTGAGAGAGGAGATGGGTTATCCTCCTCTCGTCACGCCCACAAGCCAGATAGTGGGCACGCAGGCGGTGCTGAACGTGCTAATGGGTGAGAGGTACAAGGTCGTCCCGAAAGAGGTAAAGGATTATGTTAAAGGCTTATACGGAAGAACACCGGCTCCGATAAGCAAGGAAATTATCACAAAAATACTTGGGGATGAAAAACCCATCACCTGCCGTCCAGCCGACTTATTACCGCCCGAGCTTGACAGGATTACAAAAGAAGCCAACGAGCTTGGAATAATAAAAAAGCCTGAGGATATTCTTACCTATGCCCTGTATCCTGCAATAGCCCCCAGGTTCTTGCGGGGCGAAATAAAAGAGGAGGCACTTCTTGCTCCAAAGTCGAACAATGGAAAACCTGCGCCGCTGCCCACGGAATTCAAGGTTGAGGTTGACGGCGACTTATTCGATGTGAAAATCGTTTCCACCGGAGGAGGTATGGTTGTCAGGCAGGCAGAGGCAGAGCGCCCGAAAACCATGGATGGCGCCATTACTGCAAGCATGCAGGGCATGGTTTTGAAGATAAAGGTTAAAAAAGGCGATTCAGTGGCTAAGGGCGATGTGGTGATGGTTCTTGAAGCCATGAAGATGGAAAACAATATCCATGCCCCTCACGCAGGTGCAGTGAAGGAGATATTGGTGAAAGAAGGAAGCACCGTGAGCGCGGGGGACACGTTGATGGTCATCGGGTGAGTCATGTTCAAGAAAGTATTGATTGCCAACCGGGGAGAAATCGCAATCCGCGTGATGCGTGCATGCAGGGAGCTTGAGGTAAAGACGGTTGCAGTTTATAGTGAAGTGGATAAGAACGCACTTTTTGCAAAGTATGCGGATGAAGCCTATTATATAGGTCCTGCTCCGGCAAGCTCAAGCTACCTGAACATGGATAATATTCTTGATGTGGCGCACAGAACAGGAGCGCAAGCGATTCATCCGGGCTATGGTTTTCTTGCGGAGAACCCGGAGTTTGCAGCAAGATGCGAGAAAGAAGGAATAAAATTCATAGGTCCGAGCAGCAGGGTTATAGAAAGCGCGGGCAGCAAGATTGCAGCCAAGAAGACAATGTCGGCTTCAGGCATTCCTGTGATACCTGGCAGCGAGAACGGTATAACCGATCTTGATGATGCTCTGGATGTTGCAGAAAGCATGGGTTATCCTGTGATTATAAAAGCTTCGGCAGGCGGCGGTGGTATCGGGATGAAAGTGGTATGGAAAAAAGAGGAACTCGGAGAGACCCTGGAATCCACGCGAAGGGTGGCAAAATCAGCCTTCGGAGATGCCACAGTGTTCATAGAAAAATATCTTGAAGAGCCGCGCCATATAGAGTTCCAGATTTTAGCGGATTCCTCTGGCAACATCATACATGTGGGCGACCGCGAGTGTTCCATACAGCGAAGACACCAGAAGCTGATCGAAGAATCGCCGTCTCCCATAATGACGCCTGAATTGAGAGAGAGGATGGGTACCGATGCAGTCAGGGCGGCAGCTGCGGTCAATTATACCAATGCAGGCACGATTGAGTTCCTGTATTCGAAAGGCAATTACTACTTCCTTGAGATGAACACCCGCTTGCAGGTAGAACACCCCATAACCGAAGTGGTAACAGGAGTGGACCTTGCAAAGGAGCAGCTAAGGATTGCAGCGGGTCAGGAATTAACCTATAAGCAGGAAGATATTCGCCAGACAGGCTGGGCGATCGAATGCCGCCTGAACGCTGAAGACCCTCTCAATAACTTTACACCTTCGCCTGGAAAATTGAAAAGATACCGCTCATCCGGCGGACCCGGGGTGAGAGTGGACAGCGGCGTTCACACCGGATTTACCATAACGCCGTTCTACGATTCTCTCATCTCCAAGCTCACGGTGTGGGGAAGGAATAGAGACGAAGCCATAGCACGGATGAAACGGGCATTGTACGAATATATCATCGTGGGCGTAACCACGAACATACCTTTCCACAAGGCTGTGATGAACAACGAATACTTCCAGCGAGGCGAGTTGACAACGCATTTCATAGAGGACCATAATATCATAGCAGAGGTTGAGAAAATCGTGGAAGCCGAAAAGGAGAAAGGAGCTACGCTCGCGTCGGCTCTTGGCGTGGAGGATAAGAAAGTGGCGGCAATAACTGCTGCGGTCGGGACATATATACAGAGCGCGAAGGGGGAAGGCAGGTGAAAAACTTTATGAATATAAAAGACAGGATACTTGAAAAACTCATCACCAGTAAGGGAGAACCTGTTTCGGGGGAGCGGCTCGCAGATGAGCTTTCAGTTTCAAGGTCGGCTATCTGGAAGCATATTCAGGCATTGAGGGATGAAGGATATACGATTGATTCTTCCACGAACCTTGGCTATTCTCTTACCAGCACGCCTGACCTGTTAACGCCGGGTGAGATCAAAGCCGGACTAAAAACAGGTGTAATAGGAAAGGAGATTCAATATTTTAAGGAGACAGAAAGCACCAACATCATAGCCCGGGAGATTGCAGGCTCGGTCGAAGAAGGGACTGTGGTAATAGCAGAGTCCCAGACCGGCGGGCGGGGGCGGCTTGGGCGGAAATGGATTTCGCCTGAAGGGGGAATCTGGCTTTCCATAGTCCTGAAACCCAGGATACAGCCTTTGTATGCACCGAGGATAACGCTTCTTGCAGGCGTATCTGTGGCAAAAACAATACGCAGCCTTGGACTTGCGGCAAAGATAAAATGGCCCAACGATGTTTTGATAAACGGAAAGAAGGTATGCGGCATCCTCACCGAGATCGAGGCGGAAATGGACATGATAGATTACTGCGTGGTAGGCATAGGCATAGATGCAAACGTGGACACGGAATCCTTCCCTGAAGAATTCCGGGAGAGTTCCACGTCCCTGAAAAAGGAATTGGGGTACGGGATAAATCGCGTTGAGTTCGTGCAGAAGTTACTTTCGGAGTTCGAGTCTCTTTATTTGAAATTCCAGAAAGAGGATTTTCCATCCATACTTGAGGAATGGAGAAATATGTCGGCAACTATCGGAGAATGGGTAAAGATTACAACCCAGGCAAGGACTGTATATGGCGAAGTTATCGGGGTGGATAATGAAGGGGCTTTAATTCTTGAAACAAGCGATGGAAAACTTGAGAAAATTGTGGCAGGGAACTGCGAGCATCTGCGAAGACCATGAGGCTATGATAACGATAACAAAAGTTTTTAATAGTAAAATTACAATACCGTGATAATATGAAACTAATAATTGTTGCAATTCTTATAATGACTGCACTTTTCGCAGGGTGCGTGTCCTCTGAAAAAACTCCTTCTAAGAATGTAACTCTTGATCTTGAGCCTTCATATATCAAAGTCAAAAACGGTGAGATTGAACAGGTAAAAATACGTGTTAACAATTCTGGTGATTCCAATATTTACGCCCTTGTTCGCTTTAACATAAACTCATCCGACAAACCGTATCTCAATTTTACTCCTGAAAGTTATAATCTTGGTAACCTGCGCCCAGGCGAGGATTCTGGACACAGAAATGTGGATGTCAGAGCACAACTCCCGGCAGGTAATAATATAACCTACGTGGTGAGGTTAGAAGCCGTAAATAATAATAATGGCATAGTTCAAGACAGTAAAGATCTGGTCATAACTGTCGAGCGTTAGTAATGCACGAAGATTTAAAAGGGAAGCTAAAGCAGCTTGAAACCAGATACAGCCGGAAAGATTTCCGGGATATTATCGATCAGGCGAAAAAGGATAGGATTAAGGATGATGAACTGCTGGCGCAAATCGAACATGTAAGCCGCCAGAAGTTCATGGAGAGGGTCTCTTTCACACTCGGCGTCCCTGCTGGGAATGTGCTAGATATTGTTATCACAATTGCTGCCCTGATTATGGCTTTCAGGACAGGCTCGGACTGGATGCTCTATCTCAGCGCGCTTATACTGCTGGCAACACTGCACCCGCTATCGCATTATGTGACAGGAAGTTTTTTTGGCATCAGGTTCACGCACTATTATCTCAATGGTCCTGCGAGGATTGAGCCTACGCTGCGGATAGACTATTTCACGTACCTTAAAGCCCCAGGCGGGAAAAGGGCGCTCATGCATGCTTCTGGTGTTGTCGGGACGCTGGCTGCGCCTCTCATTTTGGCGCTTATTGCTCGGATTAAAGGCGCTGATGGTGCAGCTTTCAATCTCTTTATCTTGTTTTTATTGCTGGTTGTCTTTGAGCTTTTGACTTCGACAAGAAGCGGGGATTTGATGCGGGCAATGAGGGAATATAAGTACAGGTAAAATATGGTAGGATTTGGCATTGGCAAGAAAATCAACTAAGCACAGCGAACCCGTGAATTTTGAAATCATCATCAAAAGTAAAAGCAGTCTTCAGGTCAAGCCTCTCCATTATTGCAAAACTCAAACAATCCGTTAAATCAATCTGCTGATCCTTATATTTTCTAAAATACCTGATTGCTTTTTCCCAGTCTGCCTCAGAAACAGGTTCAACTACCAGCAATTTACTGTTTAAAATATTATCAAGCTCTTCAATAGCCTTTTTCTTGCTGATTCTTTTTGTGACTCCATCAATGTATTCAGCTAAAATATTTTTACCAATAACAAACCTTCCGCTTGTCTGCACCTGTTCCTTGAGATAGACCTCTGCTTTAATGTGATTCTTATCCTTTTCGTCGCTCAGTGCAATAAGACCGCTTGTGTCGAGAAAAATCCTCATCTACTCTCTCCAGTCGTCTCTTTCACTCCAGTTGCCTTCTTTTGTCTTGAAAGAGCCCACGATACCAAAAAATGAATCCTTCATTATTTCTCCTTCATGCTTCTTGAGATATTCCTTGATGGCTTCCTGTATCGTTTCCTTCAGAGATTTCTTCTTTACATCAGAAAGATGCCTGAGATGGTCATATGTAACCATATCGATGCTGGTCTGAATGTGTTTGGTTTCTGTCATTTGGATTCAAATTACATGGTATGTTTTAATTACATATATACATTTCTTAACATTTGAATACGCATAGGAAAAAAGTTAGTGAAAAATAAAATGAATCTTCACGCAAGCTTGCTCCTGACCTTCTCGTAAAACCCGCCTTCTCTTGTCTTCACAAACCTTGCAGGCTTGTCCGCTTTTGTGATGAGTATCGTATCGCTCTCGCTAATCTTCCTTGAGTACTGCCCGTCTATCACGATCACCGCCTCTTTTTTGGGAAGGGTAAGTTCCACCCTTATCTCGCTTTTTGCAGGCACAACCCAGGGGCGAGAGGATAATTTGAAAGGCGCCAGAGGCACAATCACAGTCCCGTCCACATGAGGGTCGACTATCGGTCCTCCTGCACTCATGGCATAGGCTGTCGAACCCATAGAAGTGGCGAAGACCACACCATCTGCCCGAAGTTCCTCAAGCCTGCTTTTATCCACGAAAATTTTATACGACAGCATCTTGGCAGGGCTTGCCGTGATAATTACAACCTCATTGGCTGCGGGGGGAAGTTTTTCTTCATTGATTTTGATTGAGAGGCGGGAACGTTCCTCCACCTCAAAGCCAGAAAGAACGCTATCAATAACCTCCAGGGCGTTTTCAGGAGCCACATCCACAAGAAAGCCTATGGTTCCCATGTTAATGCCCAGAACGGGAAGCGGGTCATCCATTTTCTGAATACCCCTGAGCACGGTGCCGTCTCCTCCGATTGAGATGATGAATTCTGCGCCTTTACTCCTCATCTGTGCAACCGGCGTGCCTTTTTCGTTGATTTTTTCAGCGGTCCTTGGGTCTATAAGCACGATGGCTTTTGATTTCAGGTGAGCCGCAATGTCCTTAACGAGAGCAAGCACATCGTCCCTGTCGCATCTTGAAATTATCCCGATTTTTTTCATCTTGGGTCACACCTCGGGAGGGCGCACACACGTATGCCTGCGGGCATACGTGGATTGATTACTATTTTCCCTCATAAACACGCCTACACAAGTTCGAGCAATTTATCATGGACAGCGCCGTTGCTGGCAACCATGTTCACACGCTGTTTCACATCAAGCGGCGTGGAAAGCGGTTTTCCTTTTCCATCCGTTACTCTGCCGCCCGCTTCCTCCACTATCAGTTTCGAAGCCGCTATATCGGTAACCCGAAGCATGCTTCGCATATCGATAAAAGCATCGAAAATCCCGGAAGCAATATAGCAGAGTTCAAGTGCCGCGCACCCGAATACCCTCACCCTTCTCACATTGTGGTTATTGATGGCGACTGCATGGGGACGGTGGCTGTATGATATCACACTGAGAAGGGAGAGCTCGGAAAGAGAGGAGGTATGTATTCTCCTGTTGTTCAAGAATGCGCCCTTTCCCTGCTGCGCTGTGTAGATATCCCCGTTAACAAGGTTCCTCACGTATCCATATCTGATGTCGGATAAATCAGAGCTTCCGACTGCAATAGGCACGCAGAAAAAAGGGATGTTGTTTATCGCATTAAAGGTGCCGTCTATCGGGTCAAGCACAAATGTAAACTCTGGTTTGCTGCCGATTACCTTCTCACCCAGTTCCTCGCTCACAAACCTCATCGACCTGCCGTCTGCTTCAAGCACAGACAGGGCAGCATTCTCAGCCACTTCATCTATTTTTTCTGTCGGCGTCCCATCGGCGCCGATGCGAAGAGTTACGCCTGCTTCTGGTTTTCCCACAATTCCTGAAACCGCCTCCTGGATAGCCTCTGCAGCATCATTGCACAGTTCATAAAATGTATGGGATGTCATTTGCTTCATTACGCTTAAGTTTGCAAACAATAAAAAGCTTCCTTCAAATTTTCTTCCTGTGCTTCATGATATATTCTGATAATCTCTTCTTTATCCGCATATACTCCACATCCGAAAGCCCCGAGGCTACGAGCGCCCCATCACGAAGGAAACAGGGCTTGGTTATCTTGCAGCACCATGTCATGCTTCCAAAACACGTCCCTTCCCCGTATTCGATTGGTGTTTTTCTTGCAAAATCTGTTTTGAGTTTCATGAATTCCTCGGCGCTGATGCCAGCCTGTTTCAGAGCGCCGTGTAAAGCGCAGGGTTTTACAGGGAGGCAGCAGAAAGCAAGCGCCCTCAGGTCGCCTCCGCCGCAGATATGCTTTGGTGCGTTATACCAGCCTGTCATAGACTGGAACGAAGATACTTCAAGGACGAGCCGGTTGATGATGTCAGGAGTCGCAAGCGCGGCGCGCGCCACAGATACCATATCCGCCCCATGCGAGAACATCTCCTTTGCGCTTTCAAAATCCACAACCAAGTTGTTGCCTATAATGAATAAACCCGTTGAATTGCGAACACGTCTTATAACCCCGATATCCATTCCTTCCGGATGCATGGCATCTATATGTATGATGTCGGCACCAGCCTTCTCAATAGCCCTGGCAAGTTCAACATCGTTCACCACATTGGCTCTTGTTTTGACTGAAAGCACCACACCTGTTTTTTTTATCTCCTTTATGTAATCGCAAAGTCTTTTCGCGTCTTTTAATAACGCTTCCCCAGCCCCGAGTTCTGTCATTTCAGGCTGCCTGCAGTGGGCATTTATTTCAAGTATGCCACCAAATTTTTTAGCCAGATGTGCCGCATCGACATAAGGCGGAAGTGTCGCAGCACGCACGTTTACTGCTATTGTTGTTCCGATTGCTATTGCAGCTTCAAGCTCGTTTTTCAGGAATTCCATGGGTTCATCGGATACGAATTCAGACCTTCCGCGCGCTATTTCTTTCCCTGCAGCATCATTTGTCTGCTTATCCAGATTATAGCCGCCCAGGATAACCAATCCTGCATTCCTGAATCTGGATGCGAACTTACTGTCGGTTATTCCAGCCATGGAGGCAAGAGCAATGGGATTCCTGGGGGATGCATAACCGATTCTAATGTCAAATAAACTTTCCATTAAAACAGTTCCTCGTTCATTACTTTTTTTGCCTTCTGTTATCTGAATCTTTATGAACCTTACGCTAAAACTAATTCATAAGCTTTTTATATCAATAATCCTTTTTTAAGCCCTAATTACAGGAGGTTCAATGGTCTTGGATGAAATTTTTGATAACTACTTACCTGTAGTACTTCTTACGGTTATCGGCGCTGTATTCGTGGCAATCTCTTTATTCATGTCAAGGATGGTAAGACCAAGCGATAAAACCAAGGAAAAACTATCCACGTACGAATGCGCAGAAGTCCCGATAGGCGATGCAAGAATACATTTTAACATCCAGTATTATCTGCTTGTGATTGTTTTCCTGATATTCGATGTGGAGGTTCTCTTCTTATACCCGTGGGCTGTACAGTTCAAAAAACTCGGAGCTCTCGGATTCTTCGAAATGGTTATCTTTATTGAAGTTCTCGTTATCGGTCTGGCTTATGCCTGGAGAAAGGAGGCATTAGAGTGGACCCAGTAACCATTGACACCACAAAAATCAAACCAGCCAGGAGAAAACAACCGGTAACAGCGCTTGAGAAACTGGAAGATACGGGGCTTATCAGCACAGTCCTTGCCGCAGGGGAACGGAAAGGAATGATCCTTTTAACGACCGTGGACCAGGTAATAAACTGGGCGCGCCTGAGCTCTCTCTGGCCTGTGCAATCGGGTCTTGCCTGCTGCGCTATCGAAATGATGGCTGTGGTCATGCCACACCATGATCTTTCACGCTTCGGCATGGAAATCTTCAGAGCCAGCCCGAGACAGGCAGACCTCATGTTCGTTGCAGGCACTGTGACAAAAAGAATGGCACCGCGTGTGAAACAGCTTTATGAGATGATGCCCGACCCCAAATGGGTGATTTCGGTAGGAAGCTGCTCAAACACAGGCGGACCATATCATGAATCGTACTCTGTCTTAAAAGGCGTGGATTTAATCATACCCGTGGACGTGTATATTCCGGGATGCCCCCCCCGGCCTGAGGCATGGTTATACGCGATTATCCAGCTCCGGGAAAAAATCAAGAATGAGGGATACGGGGCAAAATGGGGGCTTAATAAATGAACATTCTTGATGAGCTAAAAAAGGCATTACCCTCCTCTGTCGTAAGCACAGGCATGCAGGCCGATAAGCCGCTTTTGATAATTAAGAAAGAGGGGCTATTAAAGGTCGCCAGGAAAGTGAAGGAAATTGGTTTTGTTCATCTTTCCGTGATTACAGGGATTGATTATAAGGATCATTTTGAGGTGGTATATAATTTCTTTTCCTGGGATAAAAAAGAGAACCTTGTACTAAAAATTATTCTTGACCATGAAAAACCGGAGGTGGACTCGCTCACATCCCTCTGGAAAGGCGCAAATTGGCTTGAGCGGGAAACGTATGACCTTGTTGGGATTAAATTCACAGGTCATCCCGATCTTGTGCGGATACTGCTGCCTGAGGGCTGGATGGGTCATCCGCTCAGGAAGGATTACGATATGAACACAGAGCAGTTCGTTACCATAGGGGAGGACGGGGAAGATATAGTGAGCACGGACGGGGGAAAGCTCTTGAGGCGGTAACATGGAAACGGATGAACTTATAATTAACATGGGTCCTGTGCATCCGAGCACGCACGGCGTGCTGCGCTTCAGATTGAGGATGGACGGTGAGATAATCAGGGATTGCAGGATTGTTCTGGGCTACCTCCATCGTGGAACAGAAAAACTCGGGGAGATGAAAACATATCTCCAGTTCATCCCGTATACAGACAGGCTGGATTATATCTCAGCCATGCCCAATAACTATGCCTTTGTAAAAGCCGTTGAGGAGCTTGCGGGCATAGAGGTTCCTTTGCGGGCAGAATACATCCGCGTTCTTGTCATGGAATTAAATCGCATAGTGAACCACATTGTATCCATCGGTTCCCTTTTGCTTGACCTCGGAGCAACCACCATGATAATGTGGGGCTTCCGCGAAAGAGAGAATGCACTCCAGCTATTCGAGATGCTGTGCGGCGCCAGGATGACCTTCAACTACATCAAGCCCGGCGGGGTGAGGGAAGACCTTCCCGATGGCTTCATCCCGAAACTCAATGAGTTCATAAAAGACATGGAAAAACGCATAAACGATTATGAACAGTTAATTAACGATAACGAAATATTCCTGATGAGGATGAAAAACATCGGGGTGATAAGCGCGAAGGATGCAATAAATTACGGCATGACAGGTCCCGCGCTTCGCGGCTCAGGGGTAAATTATGATATCAGGAAATACGAGCCTTACTCGATATATCCAGACCTTGACTTCAGGGCATGCGTACGCAGTGAGTGCGACAGCTTCGCTCGCTATATGGTCAGGATTGATGAGATGAAGGAGTGCCTCCATATCCTGCGGCAGGTCGTGGACACCATGCCTGAGGCTTCGATTGTCAGCAGTTCAAAATACGGAATAGCCCCGATGACAGGCACACCTTCCACGGTTTTGACATATTTCCCGCGAATTTTTACCCCGCCGCCTGGTGAGATTTACAGCAGGATCGAAGCGCCGAAGGGAGAGCTTGGGTTTTACATCGTTAGCGACGGCACAACCAAGCCCTACAGGGTCAAGATACGCTCACCATCGTTTTGCAATCTTACCGCCATTCCCGAGATGGTGAAAGGACTCAAAATCCCTGACCTGATAGCTGCCTTTGGAACCATTGACGTCGTGCTCGGCGATGTGGACAGGTGATAGGATGAACGCTTATGAACTTATAGTAAATATTTTAACTGCACTTGGCGTGTACGAGCCTATATTGAACGTCTTCAAAGCTTTTGGAGCTGAGTATGTTTTACAGATAATAATCGTTCTCGTGGAGATAGCAGTGCTGATGGGTTTTGTGCTTGTCACGGTTATGTTCCTGACATGGATGGAGCGTAAGGTTGTTGCCATGGTGCAGGTCAGGTACGGGCCAATGGTAACAGGGCCGCGTGGGCTTCTTCAGCCTGTTATGGACGGGGTAAAGCTCATCGGAAAAGAAGATATCATACCTGCAAACGCAGACAGATGGCTGTTCACGCTTGCGCCTTTTATAGTATTTATCCCTGCGCTTTTGGTATTTATCCCCATTCCCTTCGGGGATTACCTTATCATATCTGATTTAAGGGTAGGGCTTCTGTATATCATTGCAATTTCAGCAATATCGCCCGTTGCCATTCTGCTTGCGGGATGGGCGTCCAATAATAAATATTCCTTAATGGGGGCGATGAGGGCTGTAGCCCAGGATATCAGTTACACGATACCACTGGCTTTAGCCGCCATCGCAGTGGTTTTGTTCACAGGCTCCCTGAGCACCGTGGACATTGTAAATGCACAGAGCGGAACCTGGTTCGGGATAATTCCGAAGTGGTTCATATTCCTTCAGCCGCTTGGGTTTATTTTATTCCTTATAGCTTCCATTGCTGAAATGGGACGCATACCGTTTGACTTCCAGGAATCCGAATCAGAGCTTGTTGCGGGTTTCTTTATAGAGTACAGCGGGATGAAATTCGCCATGTTCTTCCTTGCCGAATACGCCCATCTATTCGCAGTCTCAGGAATCGTTGTCACTTTATTTCTGGGGGGCTGGAACGGCCCAATGCCACCATTTATGCCGGCTTTCGCCGTTCCACTCGTCTCGCTTGTATATTTCCTGATTAAAACCTATGCCGTGATCTTCTTTGCAATGTGGCTGCGGGATACGGTGCCAAGGATGAGAATCGACCAGCTTCTCAATCTTGGATGGAAAATCATGGTGCCCCTGGCTCTATTGAACCTTCTGGTAGCAGGTATCATCGTTACTTTCCTTGCGAATGCAGGAGTGATCTGATTGGCATGGATAACCAGGAACTGGACAATGAGCGGTATAATAAAAGGGCTCATTGTCACCCTGAAGCATGTTCTGCATATCGGGAATAGGCCCACAGTTACCATTCAATACCCGTATCAGCGCATGAAGCTCTCACCGAGGTTCAGGGGACTGCACGCAGTGGATGAGAATGCCTGCATCGGCTGCGGGATATGCGAGGTGAACTGCCCGAATGGCACGATTACAATAGTAAAATATGGCACACGGTGGTTCCCGCAATTCAATATAGGGATGTGCATGTTCTGTGCGCTCTGTGTTGATGTATGCCCCATGAACGCCATTAAAATGACCGGGAACTATGAACTTGCGGACTACACACGGGAGAGCCTGATATATTCCCCTGAAAGGCTGCTCTTCAAGAAAGAGGTGGAACAGTGATATCAGATCTGGTATTTTTAATCATTTCACTTGTCACGATTCTTTCATCCATCATGGTGGTACAGGCAAAAAAATTAGTCCACAGTGCAGTGTATCTTGCCGGGGCTCTCATAGGCACGGCAGGGCTTTTCATTCTTCTTGGGGCAGAGTTCATCGCCTGGATACAGGTGCTCGTCTATGTCGGGGCTGTTATCACGCTCATATTGTTCACCATAATGTTAACCAGAAAGGGAGAGGAAGAATAGATGCCCAACAAACCCGCCAATCTATTAATTGCATTGCTCTTATTCGCAGTGCTTTTCATGGCAATCGATAATAGCTACACCGAACTGGCTGCAAAAAATGAGGTAATCCCTATCAGTATCGGGGATATTGCAGGGGGACCGGATATCAGGAACGGGATATTCAGTGATTTTATTTTTCCATTTGAACTGCTTTCACTGCTATTACTTGCTGCACTAATCGGCGCGCTTTATATAGCGAAAAAGGAGGCTTAGTCATGCTTTATTCGTATCTTCTGGTTTCAGCAATTATTTTTACAATAGGTTCATACGGAATCATCACGCAGAGAAGCGGGATTAAAATCCTTATGTGCATAGAGCTTCTTTTGAATTCCGCAAACCTCAACCTCGTGGCATTTTCAAGTTACAACGGCAATGCCACGGGTCAGGTATTCGCGGCGTTCTCAATAGCCATAGCAGCAGCAGAAGCAGCCATAGGGTTCGCTATACTCGTTGCATTGTTCAGGGTGCGCGATACCATCAATCTTGATAATATCAACATTCTGAGGTGGTAGGATGTTCAGCGACTATGCAGCTTTAATCGTATTATTGCCTGTAATTGGTTTTGTATTAACGCTTTTCCTGGGCAAGAAACTCCCTTCTGGCGGGGCTTATATTCCGATTGCGGCAATCCTTGGCTCGTTTATCATCTCGCTCGGGATTTTCCTTGAGATATACCCGGATAAGGTAATCCAGCAGTCCTGGAACTGGTTTTCGGGCATGAATCTTGGTATACTGATAGACCCACTTGCAATCGTAATGCTCCTGATGGTTTCATTCGTGAGCCTGCTCATCCACATCTATGCAGTGGGATACATGGCGCATGACCCTGCAAAGCCGCGTTACTTTGCCGAGACCTCATTATTTACAGCCGCAATGCTGAGCGTGGTTCTGTCAGACAACATCCTCCAGTTCTTCGTATCATGGGAGATTGTGGGGCTTTGCTCATTTCTCCTGATAGGTTTCTGGTACCACAAGCCCTCTGCTGCAGCCGCTGCAAAAAAGGCATTCCTTGTAACACGGGTGGGCGACGTGCTGTTCCTTGCAGGAATCGTGCTGCTCTATGTCAATATGAGCGAGATTATCACGGCGCATACCTTTGCACTTTCACCGGGCAGCTTCATCCTGCAGTTCAAGTCCATGTTTGAGGCAATACCACTGATCGACCCCAGACAATTGACCTATATCACTTTACTTTTCTTCGGCGGCGCGGTGGGAAAGAGCGGTCAATTCCCGTTGCACGGCTGGCTTCCCGATGCCATGGAAGGTCCGACTACTGTGTCCGCCCTGATTCACGCTGCAACGATGGTCACTGCGGGGGTGTATCTTGTTGCCAGAACATTCCCCATGTTTGCGGCTGCCCCAGATTCGCTTCTTGTTGTTGCATACATAGGCGGTTTCACGGCTCTCTTTGCTGCAACGATGGGACTTGTGATGAACGATATAAAAAGGGTGCTTGCCTATTCGACCGTGAGCCAGCTAGGGTATATGATGCTGGCTCTTGGCACTGCCGGAATCGCCATCGGTGCAAAAGCTGTCGGGATATCCATGTTCCACCTCATAAGCCATGCCTTCTTCAAGGCGCTGCTCTTCCTCTGCGCCGGAAGCGTGATCCACGCCATGGGTACAAACGATATTCGCGAGATGGGGGGACTGTTTGGCAAGATGAAGATTACTGCAACCACAATGTTGATAGCAGCACTGGCGCTTGCAGGAATCGGTATCCCGTTCATTAATATTGGAACGGCAGGTTTCTTCAGCAAGGATGCTATTATAGAAGGTGCGTTCGAATTTGGAGATAAAACCGGAAATTTTATTCCTTATAGTTTTGCCATCATAGCAGCCCTTCTTACCTCCATTTACATTTTCAGGCTGTGGTTCATGACCTTCACGGGAACACCCCGCTCTGAGCGGCAGCCCCATGAATCGCCGGACGTGATGACAAGACCGCTCATGATCCTTGCTGTGTTTGCGCTCTTCTTCGGTTTTTCGCAGACAGGATTTTACAATTATCTTGAGAAAAATTTTGAACTAATGAATGTGTTTGTCCCTGTTCATGAGGGTGAGGTTACGCCATCGTTAATAATAACGCTGCTTCCTGTAATTGTCGGGGTGCTCGGTCTTCTGATATCGTATGCGATCTACTATAAGAAAATGCTGGACATGAGTAAGCTTGTACCATCGCACAACCCCCTGTATAAACTTCTGACAAACAGATATTATGAACCCCGGATCTCGGCAGACATAATAGGCGTGAAACTGACACACGGCGTTGCTGCACGGTCAGGTGAGTTCGTGGACAGGAAGATAATCGACGGGCTTGTTATAGATAATGTCATCAGCAACTCGTTGATCAAACTTGGTGAAGTTGCAAGGAAAATACAGACGGGCGTGGTTCAGAATTACGCCTCGATAACATTGCTGGGAATAGGTTTGCTAATAATTTTGCTTAAGCTCGGAGGCGTTTAAATGGCTTTGATTTCATTGATGATCGCGATCCCATTAATCGGGGCGATAATCACATTTTTGACAAGAACACGGCAGCAGGCGCGTGCCATAGCGCTTCTGAGTTCGGGAACATCACTTTTGATATCGTTGTTTTTACTTTCGCGATTTTCAAGCAGTATTTCAGACCCCCAGTTTTTGGAGTCGACTCCCTGGATTGCCACTCTCGGGGTAAGCCTGAAATTCGGTCTTGACGGCATCGGGCTTCCGCTTGTGCTTTTGTCCAATATAGTCATCCCTCTCACCGTTGTATTTGCATGGGGAGAGACAAAACAGCCAAACCAGTTCTATGGTTTGATACTCCTTGAGCAGGTCGGCGTGCTTGGGGTTTTCACATCCCTGGACTTCTTTGTATTCTACATATTCTGGGAAGTCGTGCTTATACCGATGTACTTCCTCATCAGCATCTGGGGAGGACCAAGAAAGGACTATGCTGCAATCAAGTTCTTCATATACACGCATGTGGCGAGCCTCGTGATGCTGCTTGCCATCTTTTCACTCTACTTCAATGCATGGCAGATCTCGGGCACCCCCAGCTTTGACATGTTTACCCTGTTGAAATACTACTCTGTGATAGGCTCCCCGATTCTGAAGGATGGGATATTCCTTGCACTCCTCTTTGGTTTTATCGTGAAGATGCCTGCTGTGCCTTTCCATACCTGGCTTCCGGATGCACATGTGGAAGCGCCAACCGCAGGCAGCGTCATACTTGCCGCACTGCTGCTCAAGATGGGAGGCTATGGTCTTTTCAGGGTAATACTTCCAATACTTCCATATTCAGGCTCGCCAGCGAAATTAATAACCTTAATGGCGATAATCGGTGTCCTGAGCATACTCTATGGTACGTTCCTGGCGCTGGCGCAGCGCGACCTCAAGAAGATGGTGGCTTACTCAAGTATCAGCCACATGGGTTATGTGATGCTTGGCGCCGCAGCCCTTATCCCGCTCTCGGTAAGCGGAGCGATGTTCCAGCAGTTCTCGCACGGTCTCATTACCGCCGTGCTGTTCATGTCATGCGGCGTGATCCAGCATAGCGCAGGTACAAGGATAATCGGCGACCTTGGCGGGATTGCGAAGCACATGCCAAAGCTCGCTTTCCTGATGATGGCGGGATTCCTTGCCTCGCTTGGATTACCGGCGATGAGCGGGTTCGTAGCTGAATTCCTCATACTTGTTAATTCGTATTTCACATTGCCCACGTTCGTGATACTGGCGCTCTTCGGCATCGTGTTCACGGCAGGGTATCATCTCTGGGCAATGCAGAGGGCGGTATTCGGCACTTACAACGAAAAACTCGGGCATATCCACGATGGCGCCAGCTACGAGATAGCAGCCATGGCTGTACTTGTGCTGCTGATAATATTCTTCGGGCTCAACCCCAACCCGGTGCTTAACATGATGACCACCAATGCAAAACATCTTGTGGAATTTGCCGCAGGGCTAAAAGGAGTGATAATATGAGCTATGCTTTGCTTGTTCCCGAAATACTGCTCACAATACTGGCGCTGGTAATCATTCTGTTTGGTCTTTTGATGAGCGATAAGTCCAAGAACATGCTTGGATACCTGAGCGCTGCAGGTATTCTGGTTTCGATTATATCTATACTTGGAATAAAAGGAACCGGGAGCTTTTTCTATAATTCGCTGGTAATCGACCCACTATCCCAGATCTTTAAATTGATATTCCTGGTAGTTTCATTGCTTGCAGTGATTGCTTCTGTCAGTTATTTCAAGGACAACCGGCACCAGGATGAGTATTATGCCCTTCTTCTCCTTGCCATAGTGGGGATGATGGTTGTGGCTTCTGCCAATGACCTTGTTACGTTGTTCGTGGGATTTGAACTTGCAAGCATGTCGACTTATGTATTGGCAGGTTTTGAGAAAAAGAACCCGGCATCCCTTGAAGCTGCATTGAAATATTTCATAATAGGTTCGCTTTCCTCGGCGCTCCTTTTATTCGGCATGTCGCTTGTGTACGGCATAACAGGCTCTACAAACATTCCTGTAATCATCGAGTTCTTCAAGACAAATCCTCTTTTAGCTGCAGGTTCGCTCGGTATAATTGCAATAATCTTCTTGATTGCAGGATTTGGTTTCAAGATGGCCCTTGTTCCATTCCATATGTGGGCTCCGGATACATACGAAGGCTCACCCACGGTGGTTTCATCGCTGCTTGCGGCAGGCTCAAAGAAGATGGGATTTGTTGCAGCCTTCAGGGTACTTGTACTGTTCGCCGTGGCAGTGCTCCCGCTGCGGCTGGATATCCAGATGGCTTTCGCAGTTCTTGCGGTAATCACCATGACCTACGGCAATATCGTGGCAATCTCGCAGCGAAGCATCAAGCGCATGCTTGCATATTCATCGATAGCGCAGGCTGGCTACATAGCCCTTGCATTCGTGGTCATAACACCGATGTCCATAGCAGGAGGCGTGCTGCTTGCCCTCGGTCATGCCCTGATGAAAGGCGGCGCGTTTATTGCAGTCGCTGTGGTGGGATATATGGTGTTATCAGACAATAAGGATGCAAAGAACACGGATGACCTTGAGAATTTCGCAGGGCTTGGGAAACGCGCGCCGATAACGGCATTTTCCCTGCTTGTATTCATGCTGGCTCTGGCGGGTATTCCGCCATCGGCAGGCTTCATAGGAAAATTCGTATTGTTCTATTCGGTCATAATCGAGGCTGTTGCTCAGGCAAGCTCGTGGCTTCTTTTAATAGTGATAATAGCCATATTGAACAGCGCGCTCTCGATTTATTACTATGCCAGGGTGATAAGGTACATGTATGTGCTTCCTCCGACTGGAGAAAAGATAAAAGAGCCTGCGCCTTACGTAATTGCTCTCGTGCTTGCTGTGATAGGGAC
This sequence comes from Candidatus Methanoperedens sp., assembly GCA_027460525.1. NCBI lineage: Archaea > Methanobacteriati > Methanobacteriota > Methanomicrobia > Methanosarcinales > Candidatus Methanoperedentaceae > Candidatus Methanoperedens > Candidatus Methanoperedens sp. The sequence goes on along the minus strand of JAPZAS010000002.1, from coordinate 9,563 downwards.
TATCGGGATAGGGATTTACCCCGAGCCGTTTATCGAGATGGCGATGAATGCGGCTCATGTTTTAGGAGTGTGAGTTATGGCTGACTGCGACCTCTGCGGCGTGGCAAGACCAACGCTTTGCCCTGTGAAAGTGAACGACAGGAGCGTTTCGGCTGCATATCCCACAGGTACGTGGAGGGGAATCAATGAAGAATGCCTTGCGAACTGTCATGAGGCAAACCTTAACAGAGTACCCGTAGACGGGAAGAAATGCGACCTCTGCGGCTTGAAAAACGTTCAATTATTCCAGGTGAAAATCCAGGTACCTATTTTCCAGGAACCCTACCACAGGGAAGTCGATAAGGCTGTCTGCGAAGCCTGTCTTCAGGCATGCGAGGATACGATAAAGAGACAGGAAGCTGAGAAGGAAGAGGGGCAGCATCATTGAGTACTGTGAATAAAAATGCTTATTAACCGCTTTCAAATGGCAATAAGGCAAACCACAACCTGAGCAACCTTCCCTCCGACCCCGCAACTCACTTGAGTTTACTTTTACGCGCTAGCACATTGTGGCTACAGAAAGCATATATAAACTAAAAACCAAAATAAACATCATGGAAATAGCTCCAAGAATCAGCGTGGACGAAAAAGTACGGTTTGGCAAACCTGTGATAACAGGGACACGTATTCCAATAGACCTTATCGTAGGCAAACTTGCAGGAGGAATGACCTACAAAGAGGTCATGGACGAGTACGAAATCACACATGAGGATATTCTTGCAGTACTCAATTACGCTGCCAAGGCGTTATCCGGTGAAAGGATAAAAGCGGTAGCATAGAATGCCGAGATTTGTGATTGACGAGGATATGCCTCGCTCAACAGGGAAAATTCTTAGAGAGCTCGGATATGATGTTAAGGACATCAGAGACTATGGGCTTCGCGGCGCAGCAGATGAAGAAATATATGCGTTTGCACAAAAAGAAGAGGCGGCTGTTCTTACAGGCGACAGGGATTTTGGTAACATTCTGAGGTTCCCACTTGGCGAGCACTTTGGGATTGTTATATCTCACTTTCCAAATGAAATGCCGACTGCTGAGATAAACAATTTTCTTCTTAAGAGCTTGAAAGATTTATCTGAAGATGATTTCAAGGGTAATGTGATTATTATAGAGCCAACGAAAGTACGAATCAGAAGGAGCGACTCAAGAGTTTAAATTAACAGGGAAATAGCTGCGGGGGAAACACCTGTACCAATTCAGGACTCGGCAGTTAAGTCCGCTCACTCTCTGCATTGTTTTAGATGGGCGAAATCTCGGGAAGGATGGAAAGATGATATGCTCACTTATCTAGTTGTATATCAATACCTATCCAATAATTTATGACAACCAATGTAGTACAAGTTGCCCGGCGAAAAGAACACGATGCGCTCTGGGAAAAAGTCAGGAACGCAAAAGAGTGGAAAAAGCGTTTCGGGACAAGCGCCGAAAGCGCCATAGAAGAACTCAGGGGAGGAGGATTCCTCGAAAAGCTTAAACCAGATGCGCTGGAAAAAGAACAGCATGGATGAGCTTGAAGAGCGCATCACGGTCCGATATGACCACTGGCGGTCTGGGCGATAACTTTACAGTTATTTCCGGGTTATTTTTTTTGCGGCTGATATACAAGTAGAACATTGCCTGAACTAAACGTCTTTGTTTTCAAAAGTTTAAGATTAATCCTGTCCTTGATGTCTTTAAATAAGTGCAGCACCTTGGTCTGTGCGGACTGCACATATTCTTCCGACCCCAATATCTCATAATCAGGTTGACAAGCAGGGGGTCATGAAGGCTGAAGCAGGCGTTTTCAAGAGCTGCTCTTGGCGTGAAGATAATGAATTTTGGGACAGTGGCATTTATCCAGAAGTCCTTTTAGAAATTATAACAGCCAAAAAGCAGATTTGCCCCCCCAAATAGGGGGATTAGACACTAACCTTAATACTTCGCCAACACAAGTTATATGCCATTGCAGGCAAGTTCAAGTTCACCATGTGGAACTCGTCTGGTCTCAAGCCCATGGAAGGAAATAAAGTCATCCAAAAGCAATGAAACTGCTTCTGGGATTTTACATTTTAATTCATGCTCTGACTAACTTTTTGATGTCAAACAAAGGTATGTGATATTCTTTTGATACATCAAGTTCGGCTTTCATTAAGGCTTCATGTTGGTTTATACCGCTATGCATGAATGCTTTCTTTCTCTTTGAGATAGCGGATAATACTTCGAATATGTCCATTTTCCTAGCCTCCTTATAATCATATACTATTTCTATAAATATAAAACTATTTCATAACTAATAATAATTAAAATTTTTAATTTTGCGGAGCCTCATAGATACTATTGTGACTTGTTACAATAGGTAGGATCATTGTTCAACAAATAGATTTTTTAGATTAAGGGCCATATAATTATATAGTAAAATATCTTATTATTATGTAGGGGTTTTAAGCTATGGAGAAAATCAATATTGGTACGAATACTTTTGTGTATCCGAATCCTGTGACGTTATTGGGTGCTAATGTTGAAGGAAGGGCTAACTTCATGCCACTTGGCTGGGTATCGAGGGTCAATGCGGATCCTCCATTTTTAGGAGTTGGTGTTAACAAAGTCCATCATACCTTACGAGGCATTTTTGAAAATAAAACTTTCAGCGTTAACTTTCCCCGTGCAGATATGGTTGAAGCTACAGATTACTGTGGACTTGTCTCAGGGAAAACAACAGACAAATCAAAAGTCTTCGAAATATTTTATGGGGAGCTTAAAACGGCTCCCATGATCACAGAATGTTCATTGAGTCTTGAGTGCAAACTTGTTGACAGAGTAGACCTTCAAACAAACATTTTTTTCATCGGTGAAATTATCGCTTCCTTCACTGAAGAAAAATATCTGACGGAAGGTAAGCTTGACATTAGAAAAATGAATCCTCTTCTCTTAACCATGCCAGATAATTGTTTTTGGAAGGTTGGCGACTATGTTGGAAAAGCCTGGAATATAGGCAACAAATTCAAAAAAGAAAAGCGTTAAATGCTAAAAATTGACTATATTAAGATAAAGAAAAAGTGGAGGTACTATTCATGGTTAAAACTATTAATGCAGTGAGAACTGAGCCGAAGAAAATCTTGATTGTCGTAGCAAATCCGTCAGTAGCCACTACAACAAAATTTTCTGTAGGTTTCTGGGCATCTGAATTGACCCACGCTTACAGGGAGTTTACCCACAGAGGATATGAGGTTACAATCGCAAGCCCGAAAGGGGGAAAAGTCCAGGTGGATACATTGAGCGACCCAAGGGATGAAAGCGGATATTCAAAAGATGATAAGACCAGTCTGGAATACTTTGAGAATCCCGAATTTGTAAAGATTCTGGAAAATACTCCTAAAATAACAGATTTCTCGGCTGCTGATTTTGATGCTATCGTTGTTGTAGGCGGCCAGTCTCCCATGTTTACATTTAAAGAAGAGATAGGATTGCAGAGGAAATTCAAGGAGTTCTATGACAGTGGCAAGCTATCGGCTGCATTATGCCATGGAACATCTTTACTGCTGTATCTCAAGAATAACAAAGGAGTTCCCCTAATAAAAGGTAAAAAGATGACCGGCTTCACCAATGAAGAAGAGGACTTTGTTGACAAGACAGTTGGGCAAAAGGTTATGCCTTTCAGGATAGAGGACGTAGCAAATAAACTGGGAGCAAATTTTGTAAAAGCGGAGGCATTTAAACCCTATGCGGTCAGGGATCGCAACTTAATAACTGGCCAACAACAGAACTCAGGGAAGGCAACAGCTGAATTGGTTATAAAAGCGTTGGAGGAATGAAAAATGGAAGAAACAATTTTGGTTACAGGCGCCACCGGCACAGTTGGAATTGAGCTTGTCGAACAATTAAAAAATAAGGCTAATGTGAGAGCTTGCTATCATTCACGAAAGCCAGATGTCGATGGTGTTGAGTGGGTGGAATTAGATTATTCAAAACCCAAAACAATAGAAGCAGCTTTCAAAAATATTGACAGTGCCTTCTTATTGACTCCATTTTCTGACAAAACAGTTGAATTTACAAAAATACTTGTAAAATATGCAAGAATGGCAGATCTAAATAATATAGTCCGATCGTCTGCAATGGGTGCAGATAAGGTTGCCCCTCATAATATCGGAAGATGGCATTGGCAAGCCGAGCAACTTATTAAAGAATCGGGAATTTCGTATACCATAATAAGACCGGCATTTTTCATGCAGAATTTCATTAATTCGTATGGCCAAACCATAAGAGAACAAAACAGCATTTATAGCTCAGCCGGGAATGGCAAAGCCGGATTTATTGATGCGCGTGACGTGGCATCGGTTGCAGTTGAGGTTCTGACATGCAAAGGACATGAGAATAAAATATATGAATTAACTGGGCCAGAAGCTATTTCCTACGCTGAAGCAGCAGGGATATTGACAGAAGTTCTTGGGAGAAAGATAAATTATATAGATTTATCTGAAGAAAAAGCTCGCAAGAGTTTTGAGAAATCTGGATTACCGGAATGGATGATCGAGGCATTGCTAGGTTTGGCTATTTTCATAAAAAATGGGCATGCAGCTAAATTGACTCATGATGTGGAAAAGATCACCGGTACAAAACCAAGAACTTTTAAACAATTTATCAAGGATCATGCCTCTGCCTTTTGAATCCACAGCGCACCGCTGGGGCGAGGAGATTTATTTCGATATACCGCTTGACCTAAAGCTTGAAAATGGTAAAGAAGTGCTTGATGTGGGAGATATTGCCTACTGGCCGCCTGGCAAAAATATGTGCATCTTCTTTGGTCCCACGCCTTCAAGCAAGGGCGGCGAGGTCAGGGCATACAGCGCCGTAAGCGTATTCGGTAAGGTAATAGGAGATGCAAGGATTTTCAGAACCGTGAAGGAAGGAGAAGGGATTAGAGTCGAAGCTATAAATTAACTACGTATTTTCTAAGAAATGGAATACGGTTCTGCAAGCTTATAGGCGCCCTCATGCTTGCGCTGCCTGAGGATGCGGCGAGAGGTGTGCTTGAGGGCATCAGAAGGCAGCAGTGGGAATTCAGCCAGTATACGGGGAGAGGGGAAGTCAAGTGATTGTGGCGAGGATAATTCTCAGGTCTTAAGAGTTTTATATTATAAGATTGCGGTAGGAGGAAAGTGAAGAAAAATGGCAGGATATACAGAACACGATAAAATAGCAGAAATGGCAGGAATACCATCTGTCATATCCGAAGAGATTAATCGATTCATGGATGATATGAATCCTCCAAAGGAATTTGAAGATCACAATACTGAAAGAAAGATCTTCGTGTGCGGGCACTTGAATGTATCAATCAGGACCTTGATGGCAAGTGAAAAGTTAAAAGATAGGGGAAAAAAGGAATGGGTACAAAAAGAAGACCTGAAATGGCTGCAAGCAACGCGAAAAGAATATATCAGGTGCTACTATCTGCATCTTGCTGTCGATAATATTTGGGAGAATAAGGATCGGATAAAGGTTGGTAAAGAGACTATTTATAAATGCATAAATAGCTGGGGCAAAGATCGTGCTGTTGTTGTTCCGGGAACAGAACCTTATCTGAGAGATGTATTGGGATTTTTGAGAAATAATTCCGAGAAAATCAGACGGATCGTTTTTTCTGATATTGAATGAACGGAACCATACCTGGTAGCAGGTGACCAGCCAGCAAATAACATCAAAAACACATTTATCCTTGTAAAATATACACAACCTCTATGGCCAATGACCTTAAAAATATAAAAGAGGAACTTCAGGAAATCCAGGATCCTGAAAAAGCTAAAATTTTATTAAAATTCTTCAAGACAGGAAAAGGCCAATATGGCGAAGGTGATATCTTTCTTGGAATTAAAGTTCCCGAGCAGCGTAAGATAGGGAAAAAATATACCAGTATTCCATTAGATGATATCGGCCAGTTGCTGAAAAGTAATATCCATGAATTTAGATTTACTTCCTTATTGATTTTGGTTCTTAAGTACAAGAAAGAGGACTTTAATGGAAAGAAGGAAATCGTCGATTTTTATTTGAGTCATATGGAAAACATAAATAATTGGGATCTGGTTGACAGCTCAGCACCTTATATTTTGGGGGATTTTCTGCTGGATAAAGACAAATCGATTTTATACAGATTGGCAAAATCAGATAATCTGTGGGAGCGAAGAACAGCAATACTTTCCACATTTACATTCATAAAAAACAATAAATTTGAAGAGGCATTAAATATTGCGGAAATTCTTTTATTCGACAAACATGACCTGATTCACAAAGCAGTGGGTTGGATGTTAAGAGAAATAGGCAAAAGGGATGACAGGACAGAAGAAGAATTTCTGGAAAAACACCATCGAAAAATGCCAAGAACTATGCTGAGATATGCTATAGAGAAATTTGATAGTAATAGGAAAAAAGCCTATTTGAATGGCAATATTTAGCATCTTTCTTAGAGAAAGTGTATATATAGGGATATTAAAAACTGAAGTTATACTGAGCTAATCGGTTAAGGAAAGTTATTATAGAACGTGAAGTGCACGGGTGATGCATGTCCTCATGGAATACATCGGTGTACATCAACCCATGATCTTTGTAATCCATGTCCCGTTTTTCGTTGATATTTCAGAGACGCAGGGATTAGAAGCCCCTGAACCTCACAACTTCCTGTATAGGCCGCCTGGGACTCCTGAACTTATTCTGGGGATGCTGCGCATCGCTGCAGCCAAGTGCAATTCCAATTATGATTGAAAGGCCATCAGGGATCTCCAGCTCTTTTCGGATCAGGTCTGGATAAGATGCCAGAATATAAGCAGGGATCGTGCCTACTCCATACTGCTGCGCCGCCAGCATAACGCTCTGAGCCAGCATACCGATATCAAATATTGACCAGGGTGTGAGGGTGCGATCCATGCACAGGTATATGACCGCCGGCGCCCCGAAAAACCTATAGTTTGTCTCGAAGATCGCCTGCCTTGCAGCTTTATCATCTCGCCCTATACCTGCAGTTTTAAAACGCTCCTCTCCGAGCTCTTCCATGCGTTTTTGCATGGCTGGAGGCCACTGTTGCGGCCTCGGTAGATCCGATCTGCCGGGTACATCTTTATGGTAATTCTCTAAATAGGCATTGCGCAGCCTGTTCAAAACCTCCCCGCCGGCAACGAATATTTCCCATGGCTGTGTATTGGCCCATGAGGGTGCTCGGGTTGCTGCTTCCAGGATCCTGGTGATGGTTTCCTTATCGACTGAATCGGGTTTAAAAGCCCGGGTGCTATAACGGGAATACAGTGCATCCGTAACATCCATAAAATTCACCTCTTTATTAGTTGCCGGCAGGAAAGCCGGAGAATTTCTGTAATGACAATTATTGAATTAATTCTCATATTATCCTTTCGCTTAAAAGTTTCGCTCTTCCCGGCAATCCATCAGATTGTATAAGTTATCAATCCCTTCGCTCCTGGAATTACAATATGTACCAATCGATTCATGTTTCAAAGATATTTCTTTAAGAACTGCAAGGCTTTTTCCCAGGCATCCTCCGCTGCTTCTTTGTTATATGTTGTCACACTCAATGTTGCACATATCTTCCCTCCGAATGCCTGTGGCAATCCCCTAACCGAATCATTAGCTCATCCTGGAGGTCTGTAAGACTTTAACGAGTTTATCGTATTCTTCCCTGGTTAGCGTCTCTCACCTGTTGTATTGATATTTCCTACTTGTACAGCCCGATTGAATTGAAAATGCAAGTTCAATAGAGATTTAGTGAGGTGCTAATTCCTTAGCGTACGTAGAAATCATTGCGATACCATTATTACCCATACTCATGTATGTCTCACTTACATTGAATATCATTTTATTCGATAGTGAGGATGTCGAGAAAAAGAATATGCAAAATCTGAGATGAGACTATGCTATTTAGAAAAATGAATAAAGTGGAATCTGGTCTCTCTATACTGGGCTTCGGATGCATGCGCCTGCCAGTAACAAAAGATGGAAACATCGATGAAAACCAGGCTACTGATATGCTCAGGTATGCCATAGATCATGGCGTGAACTACGTTGACACTGCCTATCCATACCATAATGGGAAGAGCGAGCCTTTCCTTGGTCGTGCACTTCAGGGAGAATATCGCGAGAAGGTGAACCTGGCTACCAAGCTTCCCAGCTGGCTGATCAAATCACGTGCTGATATGGATCGTTATCTTGATGAGCAGCTCAAGCGGTTACAGACAGATCATATCGATTTTTACTTGGTCCACGGACTCATGAAACCATTCTGGGAAAATCTCAGTACATTGGGTGTTACCGACTTCTTGGATAGTGCCATTGCCGATGGAAGAATTAAGTATGCAGGTTTCTCATTCCACGACGAGCTGGCATTATTTAAGGAGATTGTAGATGCATATGATTGGACGTTCTGCCAGATCCAATACAATTTCATGGATGAGCAGAATCAAGCTGGAACAGAGGGCCTCAGGTATGCAGCTGACCATGGACTTGGAATTGTGATCATGGAGCCTCTGCGCGGCGGTATGCTCACCAAGGACATTCCTTCCATCAACAACATTTGGAAAAAGGCTCCTATCCGGAGAAGCCTTCCAGAATGGGCCCTGCGGTGGGTATGGAATCATCCTGAAGTGACAGTGGTTTTATCCGGCATGTCTTCCTTCGAACAGGTTGAGCAAAACATCGGATATGCAAAGAGTGGTCTTCCTAACTCGCTTTCTCAAGAGGAACTTAGCTTATTTAAAGAGGTGGAGATCGAGTATAAGAAGCGCATCAAGATTCCATGCACAGGCTGCAGATACTGTATGCCATGTCCATCCAACGTTAGCATCCCTGAGTGTTTTGAGATGTACAATCAAGGCTGCATGTTCGATGCGCCTGACGCTGCCAGCCTCCAATACGATATTGTATTGAGTGGTTTTTTAACCGGAAGCCCTGGATTCGCATCCCAATGCCAGGAATGCGGGGAATGCGAGGAGAAGTGTCCACAGGGCATACCAATTCGAGAATACCTCAAGAAGGTTGCAGCCTACTTCGGAAAGTGATTACTTCGCAAAGACTCACATCGGGTTGCTCTGCACTCCTCAAGGTTCATGCCTCGATCCAGGAGGGCTGGTCAGTGAGTAACTTACCAGGGAAGACGGTATTGAGGATTACCTGGTGAATAGTTTCAAGCCGGCGGTCATCAGCAGACTAGCTGAGAAGTTGCATGTTCCTGTGGAAAAAGATGAGCTGCCCCAGAGGATAACTTTCAAGATCGCTGTTATGATCCAGCAGTTCAAGAACAAGAAGCCGGGGAGCAGATAGGTGTGGAGAGGACAGTTGTCAGCTCTTAAGACAAAATCAAATCATTCACTTCTTATTTTCTTAAGCAGCCATGCCATATTCTCTCCGAGATTCTTCATGTTCCGGATTCCTTCTTCGTCTTTATCAACATCCCCAATTTCTCTTCCCATGCCCATGTTCCAGTAACTTGAACCCGGGACGATCATCTGATTGATATGGAAGAAATGATTGATCGAGTCAAAAGCATGTAT
>JAPZAS010000001.1 GCA_027460525.1 Candidatus Methanoperedens sp. | reverse complement strand
CTCGTTGAAGGTTGTAGTTGTTCCTTAAGAAGAACAGCGCCGCATCGTCACAAAAGTAGACCAGCTCATGTCCCTCTGCGATGAGCTTGAAGCCAGACTTGCGTGCTCGCAGGCGGACAGCGAGAGGTTGATGGAGGCGGTGGTGAGCGGGGCGATTGGAGCATAGAAAATGAGACGGTCAACTTTTCCCCTGAAACATTAATATTACAGTTGTTACAATATTATCACATATGTTACAAAATTATAACAAATGGAAAGTACTCAAAGTCTTCTTTGAAAATCCAATGCCGAAAGATGCAGGATTTCAGTTAAGGGAAATTAGCAGAATTACATCCCTTGCAACTACATCTGTTAAGTTGTATTTAAATGAGTTGATAAAAGATGGATTGGTTAATAGGACAAAGCACAGGATATTTGCATATCCTGTTTATTGGGCAAATATGGATAGCGCTGAATTTAGATTCCTGAAAAAAATAGATACGATAATAACTATCAGGGATTCTGGCTTAATAGAACATCTTGTAAACCAATGCATGCCGGATGTAATAATTCTGTTCGGCTCAGCATCAAAAGGAGAAGATACGATCGAAAGTGATATAGATCTGTTCTTGCTCTGTAGAGAAAGAAAACTCCGTCTTTCAGATTTTGAGGACAAAATAAATAAGAAAATCAACACCATCTTTAGTGAAGACTTTGGCGAACTAAGCAATGAATTGAAAAATAATATAATAAATGGAGTAATCCTTAAAGGATATCTAAAGGTGTTCTGATGGAAGAAGGTATAATAAAAACGGCTCCTGACAGGGAAAAAGCAAAATCGATATTGAAAATGGTGGAAACTACATTGGAAATGATAGACACCATTGATCCAAAGAAATTCACTTCCCATGTTGTGAAAGAATATTATGAAGTTATCCGTGAACTTATTACGGTGATTTTACTTCTGGATGGCTATAAAACGCAAGGGGAAGGAGCCCATAAAAAGTTGATAGAATACATGAAGAAAAATTATGCGGAATTCAGAGGACATGAGATTTCCCTCATTGATGACCTCAGAGTCATAAGAAACAAGATAGCATATAATGGTTTTTTCGTAACAGACGATTATCTGGATAGAAGAAGGCAAGAGATTCTGACACTAATTGATAAGCTAAGAATAATTATCTATAAGAAGTTATGAAACTTGTCTTGCGCGCTCGCAGGCGGACAGAGAGAGGTTGATGTAGGCGGTGGTGTGAGCATAGTTTCAGGAGAAGACTGCAAAAAGCAAATAAGCAATTAAAACAATTACAATTTTGAGAAAGTGCATGGATAAAGATGAATGGTTCAAACAGGCTGATTATGACATGGAAACCGCAGACTTCATGTTCAAAGGAGAACGGTATTTTTATGCGGTCTTCATGTGCCACTTATCAATAGGAAAAGCACTCAAGGGTCTGATTACTCAGAAAAATAAAGAAGCACCGCCCAAAACACACAATCTGCTATATCTCATTGAAATTATTAATCTGGAACTTCCGGAAGATATGTATGATTTCGTTTTCACTCTGACCAGAGTAAGCGTACCCACTCGATATCCTGATAATCTGCAAAGAATGCTGAACGAATACAGCATGAATAAGACAAAAGAAATACTTGAAAAAGGCATGGAGTTATTAGAATGGTTAAAGACAAAATAGCAGAAGCCATCAAATTCTTTGAGAACTGTTTGAAAGAAAAAGGATTGAAAGTTTCAAAGATAATCCTATTCGGGTCGCAGAGTACGGGAAAAGGAAATTTGGAGAGCGACGTGGATATTCTGATCATCTCTCCGGATTTTCAGAACAAAGACATTTTTGAACGGGCAAGATTGACAAAGGAAGCTGAGATAAAGACCATAAAAAAATTCAGAGTGCCTCTTGATATTATCACTCTCACTTTTGAAGAATTTGAAAGTGGGAAATCTCTTGTTGCTGGAATTTGCACGAAAAGGAAAAGTAATGTATGCGGCATGACCAGCGCCGCATCGTCGCCAGGGTTGACCAGCTCATGCCCCTCGGCGAGGAGCTTGAAGCCGGACTTGCGCGTTCGCAGGCGGACAGCGAGAGATTGATGGAAGCGGTCGTGGGGCGGATGCTGGCGGGATAGTTGCTTCGGAAACATATTGGCGCCGGGAGTTTAATATTTTTTGAATTAAAATATGTCTCAGAGGTATCATTCCTGGGACTCTGGCAATTCTAAGCGTTGAAGTAAATAATCCATGAAATCATCAAATCAGTTGAATAAGTTCAAATCTTAAGATAATTTCTACACATATGTATATATATTATAAATGTTTAATTATTAAGCTGAGGTGAACTAATGGCAAATAAAATGAATTCTGCAAAGAAGTCAAAAAAGGTAACCAAGACAAAAAAGACAAAATAAGTTCATTTTGTTAAGGTACTAATCTAATATTTTTTTTCTCATTTTTGTTTTTTTTATCATGCTGAGATTACTTCCTCAAAATTGGCAAGTGTAATTTTTTTAATCCAGGTCTTTTATTTTTTCTGACAGCTCCTCTCCGGTGTCGAAACCATAACAATTGCCTGTTCAACCCCGCCATATCATCACAAGCACTATCCTATCCTGCATCGAATCGCACTCAATCGGGTTCTTGAGAAGCTCGCCATGCTTTTCACACCTGACTATTCCCGCAGTGAACCGTGTCTTCGATTAACGCAGTGTTGCAGTCCTCAAAGAATCGGGAGGTTGTTTCGGGAAATAAAAAGTTCCTTTATGATAGACCGTCCAGATTCATACCAACGTGATTAATAGATATAAGTACGGTAACAAACAAATGAAGGGGGATTAAACATGGAAAATCCAGGATTTAAAGACTTACATTTATCAAAAGATATACAAAAAGCAATTACTGATATGGGTTTTGAGGAAGCAACCCCGATTCAGGCCCAATCCATTCCCTATATGTTAGAAGGAAAAGATGTCATCGGGCAGGCGCAAACAGGTACGGGGAAAACCGCAGCCTTCGGAATTGCAACTTTAGAGAGAATAGACCCGCAAAACAGGGGATTACAGGCTGTAATCTTATGCCCCACAAGAGAACTGGCAATTCAGGTAGCAGAAGAACTGAAAAAGCTTTCAAAATATAAAAGAGGCATTGAGATTTTACCGGTTTACGGCGGGCAACCAATAGACCGCCAGATAAGAGCGTTAAGACAGGGTGTACAGGTTATAATAGGCACTCCAGGCCGCGTCATGGATCACCTTGACCGCCGTACTTTGAAAATGGATGGCGTAAAAATAATCATACTGGATGAAGCGGATGAAATGCTGGATATGGGATTCAGGGAAGATATTGAAATTATTATGAGAAAAATCCCAAAAGAAAGACAAACCATTCTCTTCTCTGCAACCATGTCCCGGGCTATTTTAGATTTGACCAAAAAATACCAGAACAAACCACAAATGATAAAATTGGCACATAAGGAGATGACCGTTCCCGAGGTTGAACAATTTTATTTTGAAGTCAAACAGCAGGCAAAAACAGAAGCCCTGTGTCGCTTAATTGATCTTCACGACCTGAAATTATCGCTCGTGTTCTGTAATACAAAAAGGCGTGTGGATGAATTGGTGGAAACCCTCAAGTCAAGGGGGTATCTCGCTGATGGACTGCATGGGGATTTGCAGCAAAGACAAAGAGACACTGTCATGTCTAAATTCAGAAGGAGGGAGATTGAGATATTAGTGGCAACCGATGTGGCGGCCCGGGGAATCGATGTAGGGGATATCGAGGCTGTGTTCAACTATGATATACCTCCGGATGATGAATATTATTTACACAGGATAGGAAGAACAGCGAGAGCTGGAAAAGCGGGGCAGGCATTTACCTTTGTGACAGGCAGGGAGGTATACAGGATAAGGCAGATACAGCAATTCACAAAGACGAAAATCATAGCCCAGAAAGTTCCTTCTATCAGTGATGTGGAAGATATCAGGACAAACCTGCTTTTGGAAAGAGTTAAAGGGACTGTTGATGCCGGGCATCTGGGAGAATATAGTAACCTGGTTGAAAAACTTACCCAGGAAGATTATACTTCTTCAGATGTGGCTGCTGCATTGTTAAAGATGGTGATGGGTGAAGGGAGCACAAAAGAAGAAAAAGAATAGATATCAGACAGGAAAGCTGTCATTTTTTCAATCTTTCCGCCCTCTCCATAATATTCTCCCAGTGCTTCCCCAGCCAGTAAACCTGCCCGCAATTATCGCACAGCCAGAACTCAGTTCCCTCCCTCAGCCTGTCAGGATAAACATAATCCTTCGCCCTGACAAGTTCCATATCTTCGGGTTTAACTTTCCTGATAACCGAGTTGCAAAGAGTGCACCTGTCCAGTTGCGGCTCGATTGAAATCCCGAATTCTTCCTGCATCTCCCTGAGCTGTTCCATGATTTCAGACGATTGGACAAGATACGTCCTTATCTCTCTTTTTATCGCTTTCCTGACAAGCACCCTGTCCCTTGAAACGAGAATCCTCTCCTCTTTTTCAGCCAGTGCCAGCAGTGTATCGTCCTCGTTCTCCTGCTTATTTATCTCCAGCGTATCATACCCGAAAAGACGAAGCCAGCGCGAAAGTTTGCCGAGCATCCGGTCAGTTACGAATTTCATTATATTCAATTTTTTAATGCAAACGATTTAAATCTATTTGCTTTTGCCGCGCACAAGCGATGTCAGCATGGCTATGCCGCATATAATTGCTGAAACAGTGTATGTATCCCGGAAAGCGGGTAAAAATGAACTCCCGACATTTCCATAATAAACGTACCTGCTGGAGAACACAGCACCAGAGACGGCAACGCCTATCACCATCCCCATGTTCCTCATAGTCCCGAGCGTTCCTGCCGCTATACCAATCTTTTCCTTAGGAAGCGACCCCATTATTATGCTGTTGTTCGGCGCCTGGAAAAGCCCCATCCCAAGACCAAGGAGCGCTAGGCGTAGAACAACATCGATGGAACCGGATGTGGGGGTCAGGAAGCCAAGCCACAGTATGGATACGCTTGAAATACCGATGCCGATTGAACTGAGTAAAAACGAATTCGTCCTGTCCGACAACCACCCGCTGAAAGGGGAGACAACGGACATTACGAGTGGAACCGCCAGAAAAACAATTCCCACCCCCTCAGGTGAATATCTAAGTTCATTTTGGAGAAAAAATGGCATTAACAGTATGACGTTATACAGGGCAGTAAAACTAATAAGTGCACTGATGTTGGCTGCCGCAAACGGCCTGTTCCTGAAATTCGAAAGTTCCATTACAGGATGCATGGCTTTAGTTTCTATCATAATAAATACAATAATAAATATAATTGATAAAATAAAAAGCAGGATTATATAGCCTGAGAGCCAGCCAGACTCCTGGCCCTGGCTCAAAGCAAGCAGCAATGACATAAGACTGATAAAAAGCGCAAGCGCACCCGGTATGTCGAAGGTCTGCCCAGATGTAGTTTCGTCTTTCCTGAGCACGGTTAACGCCATTGCAGTCCCGAAAATCCCGACCGGGATATTTATATAAAATATAGACTGCCATCCAACATTCTCGATTAAAAAACCGCCTGCTACGGGTCCTGCCATGGAACCTATCGCTACAACCGTCCCTATCAATCCCATCGCTTTGCCCCTTTCTCTCGGAGGAAATGCATGAGTGATTATTGCTATTCCGGTCGCCATCAACATAGCCGCGCCTATGCCCTGCACTACCCTGTAGAATATCAACTGATTTTCGGTTGCGGAGATAGCGCACAAACCCGAACCTATGGTGAAAATCGCAAGTCCCCCGGCGAATATCGCTTTCCTGCCAATCATATCAGAAATCCTCCCAAGGCTCAGGAGAAGGGCTGTGATGGTCAGGAGATACGCCATCACCACCCATTCGATGGTGGTAATATCTGTTTTAAAGTATTCCGTAAGCGTGGGAAGGGCAACGTTCACGATACTTCCGTCAAGCGTAGCCATGAAAACGCCTATCCAGACAGTAAACATCGCCTTCCACTTGTATTCCATTTACTGACCCTTCACATGTTTGAGTATATGCCCCATCTCGGGCAGTACAAGTTCAAGCGCGAGCTTGACAGCATTTGGCGAACCCGGAAGGCAGAATATCGCTTTCTGGCGCGCAACACCGGCAACAGCCCGGGTAAGTATTGCCGCATTTCCCACCTGTTCAATGCTTTTATGCCTGAACAGCTCCCCAAAACCTGGCATGTCTTTTTCAATATAAGGCGCAACTGCTTCGATCGTAACATCCGCTGGTGAAAGCCCTGTCCCGCCGGTTGAAATTATCACATCAGCCTCTGAATACAGGCATCTCTTGAAGGCATCCCGTATCATCTCTGTGTTGTCCGGGATTAATTCGTAATGCACCACCCCGCTTCCCTGCACCTGAACCATTCCCCAGATAAGTTTCCCTGAGGCGTCCTCCGCGCGCTCAGGACGGTCTATTTTCCCGTATTTTTCGTATCGCGATGTGCTGATTGTGAGTATAGCGCATTTGTATGAGCCAGGCACGTTTTCTTTGTGAAGCAGCGAAGTATCCATGCGGGTTCTTAATATGTTAAAAGATATATGAAGAATTCTATCTATGATATTTATTGGGTCAGGATCAAAAAAACTATGAAAAATCAGAGGAATTTGGTAAGAGATTTGTCGCAAGGAGGATTGCACATTTCTCCAGACAACTTGCAGAAAGTATAGTTTCAGTGCTTATGCGGCAATGTCCACTTATTTCTGTTCGAACAATAGCATAACCGGAATAGGAACCGTTTCATTTGGAGTTGATGTACCATTGACATTCAGTAAAATACTTCCTGAAATTGTATTTGTTTGACTAAGAAATTCATAACCCTGCGGGACATTTATATAAAAGTCTACAGTTCGCGTTTCTCCTTTGGAAATCCATAACCCATCGCTTTCCATGCCTACCTGAAACTCTTTGGGAAAACCTTTATCCCTGCTAAGTTTTACAAAGCCTTCAAATCCGTTATGCGAAATGAGTTCAACAGGAAACGTGGCTTTCTGTCCGGGTGTTATTTTTATTATCCATTGAGGCAAATAATAAACAAGATATGGTCCTTCTAATGGGCCTCCTAGCTCTGCCGTAACTTTTATTTCATCTTCTGAACTTCCACCATCCCCGACACTGGGAAAAAAACCTCTTTTCTCTGCAAAATAAGAATAATAGACAGCACTCATGTATATGTTAAGCTTACCGTTTTCTTGTTTTATTTCTAGAGGAGAGGTTAGTCCTGGAGAGCTGCTAGTTTTCAGCACTGCCCCTTTCTTGTCTTTGTTGAGCTGTATCTCGACTGATTTCTCCCCGCTAAAGACCCTGATGGTGTTTCCATCATCGATTTTGATGATTGTCGCATTCTCCAGACCCTCACCCTCGGTAATGAAATCATTATGCAGCACCCACAGTAGTCTGTCGTTATCTATTCCAGGAACATTGCCCCAGCTAAACAAATAAGTGTTCCAGGTGTTCTTAATCTCGGCTTTTCCTTCGGAGTCGGTAATCAGCTTTACTATTGTGCTATTCGGAGTAAACTGATCTTTATACTCGACAATATAAACCTCTGCGTTCTCCACTGGCATTTTATTGGAATCCACAACCTCTACCGAGAAGTTTCTATGTATTTCAGGAGCTTGCGTTTCTGGTATATTTCCGATGCACCCGCTTAACAACAATACTACCAAAGCGCCAATATACAACATCGTTTTCATTTTAGTTTCCTCCCAGGTGCCTTTGAATTAGAAGGAAATATGTTTAAGAACATTTATATTTTTCTCTACTCGAAAAAGTGCGCAAATCAGGCAAATTTTGCCTCAACTTATTAAAATTTGTCGAAATCTTAACGATTAATACCTACAAGACCAATATTGATAATCATGGCAAAACCAAAAGACAGGCATGTAATGGAAGCTCTCGGAAAGACCCGCGTGGTTGTGGAGAGTGGAAAAGTGGTTGAAGTAGGGGAACCGAAGACCGAATACTGTCCCATTTTTGATAAGGTTCGCGGGATAAAGAAATTCACATCTAAGACCGCAAAGGAGAATATCGAATTCAGGATGAAGGATTTCGGCATCTTCACCGAAGACAGAGCTATCGAGATGGAAATCTTCGTGGGATTCGGGGCAAGCGAGACCTTCATGACAGGGCTGCGCCGCGGTCTCGTAGATACATGCGTGACTGCATGCGATGGCGCAGGCACTGTGATTACGAGCAATCCAAAGCTTGCTCAGGGCATGGGCTCCCGCATCTCAGGACTGGTTGAGACCACACCGATACCCAGGCTCATCAAACGCATAGAGGATGTCGGCGGCATAGTTCTTGACCCGGCAACTGCGGCGCTTGACCAGGTTGCAGGCGTGAAAAAAGCCATCGGGCTGGGATTTAAAAAAATCGGCGTATCCGTCACAAATGCAAAAGACATGAAGGCAATTCGCGAGCTTGAGGAAAAGCATAAAATCCAGGTCATTTGTTTTGGTGTACATACTACAGGGATGCCGGAGGATGAGGCAAAGGAATTCCTTAACTTAGTGGATATGACCACAGGATGCACTTCAAAATGGATCCGCGGATGTATCGCAGGGAAAACGATAGCCCAGTTCGGCACAGCCATTCCCATATTTGCCATCACGCAGTGCGGGAAAGAACTGCTGCTTGAGCGGGCAAAAGAGGTAACCGACCCCATTCTTGTAAATACCATGAAACTGCCTGTGCAGCCTGATGAGAAGCAGCCCCGACCGCTTATTTAGTAAGGCTTATCTCAGTTTTCAATCGCTCCACAAGTTCCCTTTTTATTGTGGAATTCCTGTCCCCGCCGCACACGCAGCCCCTCACACCGATAATATCAGGCGAGATACGCCGCAACGCCGGAATATCCTCAAATTTTATTGTGCCGGCAATTGCTGTTTTAAGCCCATAGCTTCTTGCGCTTGACACAAACTGCTTAAGTTCCTCTTCTGTCAGGAACTCAAACGTTGAGCGCCCGTCCTTGATGCCCGTATCTATCATGACCACATCCACGCCTGCGATAGCCCCGATCTTGGGAAGTTCAAGCGGCGAGATGGAATTAATTCTCACATAATCCGCATAGCATGAAGCCACCACCTTTTTATTTTTATCAAAGTCTTTTACAGCGCGCACGATATTGAGCAGCATATGCATGGCATGTTCCTTTGATTGGATATCGTATAATCCCACCTTGATGTATTCAGCCCCTGCAACCGCTGCTCCTAATGCAGCAAGCGAGGCAGTCCCGGGCTTGTAATTGAAATCTCCTATTGTTGCGCTCACGGGTACCGAACCTGCCGCTCTCTTCACAGCCTTTATCACCCAGGGGAAATTGGCGCCAAGTGAGCCTTCTTTCGGATTCTTGACGTCGATAATATCTGCGCCGCCAAGTCTTGAAATTTTTGCCTCTTCAACGTTGATTGGACTTACGAGCAGTTTCATAAACATTAAACCAGATAATCACGCTTATACATTTATGTTTCGAATCATTTTCGTTCTGGACATACGTAATGGCGATGCAGTCCATGCGGTCAGGGGCGAGAGGGCAACGTACGAGCCAATAAAGAACAGCACGATATGCGCTTCATCGGCACCGATGGATATAATCTCTGTGCTTATGCCACGGGAGGTTTATATCGCAGACCTTGATAGATTGCAGCATCTGGGGGATAATTTTGAGCTTATTGAGAAAATATCCTCAGAGACAAAAACGATGGTGGATATAGGCGCGGAAGATATGAGCGATGTTGAAAAATGTATCGGGATTGCGGATACTGTAATCCTGGGCACTGAAACCGCATCTTTTGACTTAATAAAAGAAGCAGCCGGACGATTCCATGACAGGGTCAGTGTGAGCATAGACATAAAAAATGGCAGGGTGCTGACAAAGGACAGGAAAATGGACCTTGAGCCTGAAAAACTTGTAAAAATATTGGATAAATACGACCTCAAGGATATTATCATGCTGGATTTAAACAAAGTCGGGACAGGCGCCGGGGTTGATGCGGATTTTTTACGAAATATAGTTGGTTTGTCTTCCCACAATATCCTGGTCGGGGGCGGAGTGAGGGATATGGATGACATCCATGCTCTGGAAAAAATAGGGGCAAGCGGCGCGCTTGTGGCTACGGCTGTGCACAGTGGAAAAATACCGGTGGAACTTATCCGGTAGATTCAATTTCCATGGAACTTTCGCTGCTCTCCCTTACTCTCTGACACGCCCAAGCGGCTCGACACTATTGTAGAATCAATTAGAAAAATTTAAATAATATCGGACTCCTAAATATAATAATGACAGCCAGGGGATTCTTTCTATTAATAATAATATCATCCCTCACAATGGGATTAACCGGAGCTGCGCCTGACCTGAAAAACCAGACAGAAGTAGCCTCATTCACAACCACCGACCCGCACGATGCCGAATTCTTTAATAACGTCCTGTATATAGCAGATGGTAATTCGCTTCTGATATACAATACAAGCGACCCCGAAAGACCCAAACTCGTCAGCACATTTACAGATATCAACTATCCCGGCAAGGCGTATGGTCTATCGATTTCGGAAAACCAGCTTTATGTTGCCGCAGGCCCGGGATGGATATATGTGCTCAACATAAGCGATCCGGAAAAACCAAAAAAAATGTACCAGATCGGCTATTCCGATGCTGCAAACGATGTGGCTGTATCAGGCAAATACATGTATGTTGCCGATGCAAATAATGGAATGCTCATCTTTGATTTAACAGACAGAATGAATCCCGAACTTGTGGATGTGTTCTATGTCGTGAAGTCCAATGTCAGTGAATCCTGTTCAAACTACGCTTATTCCCCTGGAACGGTCTGCTGGCATACTACGGGATGGGGTGGTACATCGATTGCGGTTTCCGGGAATTATGCCTTCTTAAACGGAGCTAATAGACAGGGGTTCTATATAATCAACGTATCCGACCCGGCAAATCCGACACAATTATTTCATTCCCCCGGGATGGAGGCACATAATATAGCAGTATATGGAAACGATGTCTACCTTGCACGGTCGGATGGGACAGTTTCATTAGATTTGCTCAATGTCAGCAATCCTTATGCACCAAAGGTTGACAACCGCTTTTCGATTGCAGGTACTGCGGATAAGAGCGCTATAGTTATCCATCCGCCGGGTGATTATATCTATGCTGCGGCGGGTGATACGTGGCATGTATACAGGACACCTTCCACAACAATTGAAAAACCCAAACCCACAGAAGTACCCACAACCCCGACACCTTCTCCCGTTATTCCAACGCCCGTACAAACCGTCAGCGCTACCCCGACTGTTGTTCAAACAGCCGGGGGAGGGATAAATATCATAAGTAATCCTCTGTTCTACGGCGCTGCATTTGTGATATTGGTAGTTCTTATTTACTGGCTCTGGTCTCATAAAATGAAAAAGCCATGACCTTTGATTGCACCTCTTTTGTATGCAAACAATGGGATTAATTTAAATAGTCTAACTGTCATAAATATAGACCATGGCAATGTCTAAAAAGATTATGGAAAAGAGAGAGCGTGAACGCAAGGAAAAGATAGCAGAACTTGAAAAAATGGCATCGTCCGGAAGCGGTGAGGCCAAGAAGAAGTTAGCCAAAGAAAAAAGAAAGCTGAAATAGTTATTAATTAATCCCCGTATAAATACGCGGTCTTAGACAATCTCCGAAGGAGCGCCGCACAATTTAACAAGCGCTTCTGCTTCTATGAAATGGAGTTGAGCCGGGATTACCAGAACGTGCAGCGGACCCCCAAAATCATAATCTCTTAATCTTTCAAGATAATCGGCATGAACAGATGGTGAGTCCGAGCCGGCTCTTGAAATACCGACCGCAAGCGTATTTACAAGCACGCCTTCGCCCCGTCGTCCTTCCATTTCTAACAGTAGCAAAGCGGCATTCCGTATGTCCATGAACTTCTTATCCCTGTCAATATCAAGAAAAATAAGCGTGTGCAGGTCATTTTTCTTGTTCATTTTAATGGTGTCGTATGGAGCCTCGGATATGACAGGTTTATTATTGCGGATATACGGGAACGGGATGGTGGCGGATTTACCGAACCTGTAATTCTGCAGTCCACTCAATCCACACACTGCGGATGAAATCGATGGGGCATGGATAATTGCCGTATCTATACCCATATCTTTAGCACGAAGGCGCAGGTCTATGTGCGTTGTAGCTACCATAGCATCCCCCCCGCTCAGGAATACTACGTTTTTTTCTTTTGCCAGGGATAGCCACACGGGATTCTGTTCAACCTCCTCCCTTGTAAGCACAATCACTTCCCTGCCATAGAAATTTTGCATTTTTTCCATGTTCGTACCGAAAAGGTGTGAGGTGTAGAATTCAGCATATATGATATCGGCTTTCTTTACAGCTTCAAGTCCTTTCACGGTTATGTCTTTTTCATCGTATAATCCAAGCCCGATAAACGTGAGCATAACCCATTATACGTGAGCTTTATTTGTAAGTCTTGCCATGGAAAGCTATAAACTTCATGTGGACTTAAATTAACTGATGGAAATAAACCAACAATTAAAAGATACGGGTCTTACAATAGGCATTATACTTGGATATATTGCAATCCTTATAGGGATAGTAATGACTATTTTGCTGCTTGAAACGATTTTTTCAGGCGAATATATCTAGGCAACATGGAATCCCTGTGCATCAGAGTATCCAAAAAGGCAGGCGAGGATACAAGGCAAAAGCTCATCGAGCTTGGCGCCATTGATAAGAACCTGAAGATAAAATCAGAGGGTGAAGACCTTTTAATTCCAATTATAAAGTCGATTGAAGGATATGACATAGAAAAACAGGATTTTGAAGTATTAAAAAAGGAAGAATCCTTGGTCGATGCCCTTGGTTTTATTCCTGCATATGAGATTGTGGGAGATATCGCGATCATCGACCAGTACGCAAGCGATGCTCATAAGATTGCAGATGCCCTGATGCGGCAGAAGAACATAAAAACTGTCCTGCAGGCAGCCAGCGCTGTTGAAGGAGAATACAGGACGCGCGAATTTACTTTCCTTGCAGGGGAAAAAATGACCGAGACGCTGTATAAGGAGAACGGATGCAGATACCTGCTTGATGTTTCCAGGGTATATTTCACTCCCAGGCTGGCTACCGAGAGGATGAGGATTGCAGACCAGGTAAAGGACGGGGATAAGGTTTTGGATATGTTTGCAGGCGTTGGGCCTTTCAGTATCCTGATAGCGAAAAAATTCCCGTCATCACAGGTCATAGCCATAGACAAGAACCCGGTTGCAATTAAATACCTGAAGGAGAACGTGAGGCTTAATAAAGTAAAGAATGTCGAGGTGAGGGAAGGGGATGCAAGAGAAGAAATCATAGGGATTTCAGGGGCAGACCATATTATCATGAACCTGCCGTTAAGCAGCATGGAGTTCCTGGAGCCGGCTTTTTCTGCGATAAAAGAAGGCGGAATTATCCATTTATACGCCATCGCGCATGAGGATGACCTTTTCGATGGGATATTGAGGAGAATCGAGGAGAGCGCGCGCCGATTTAATTTACGAATAATCGCTATTGACAGGAGGATTGTAAGACCTTATGCGCCGTATCAGTACAATATCTGCATTGACTTTCAGGTGATATGTTGAAAAATTCATTATCACAAGTTATTTAATATACATTCTCCATTAAGGTTTGCCTTCGCTTTTACAGAAAAAGAAACAGGTCTAAAATAACGATTATTGGAGGAAATTTAATTGGCAAGAATGCACACACGCAGGAAAGGTCAGGCAGGTTCCAAAAAACCTGTCAGGACAGAGCCGCCCAAGTGGTCAAACACAAATAAAGAAGAGATCGAGAACACGGTACAGCAGCTCGCAACGCAGGGCAGGAGTTCAAGCGAGATCGGCATGGTTCTAAGAGACCGCTACGGAGTACCCGATGTTACACTCGTCACGGGTAAGAAGATAGGCGCTATCATGAAGGAAAAGAATGTTGGTCCCAAAGTCCCTGAGGACATTTATAACCTGATAGTAAAAGTCCTTGAACTTAAAAAACATCTTGACAGGAACCATAAGGATGTTCATAACAAGCGTTCTCTCAATAATATGGTGTCAAAGATAAGGCGGCTTGAAAAATATTATCGCCGTGAAGGCGTGCTTCCAGCGGACTGGAAATATTCTCTCGAGAGAGCCGAGATGTTAATTTCGCGATGAGTGATGGAAAGGGAAGCCTTGCTGAACTCCTGGCATTGAGCAAGCGTGCAGCAGACGCAATAATAGAACACGACAATGTCAGGCTGATTTCCCATAACGATGCTGATGGATTATCTGCCGCAGGAATCATGTGCAATGCACTGCACAGAAGGGGTATACTTTTCCATGCCACCATTGTGAGCCAGTTCGAACAATCAACCATTGAATTGATTGAAAAAACATCTCATGGGGCTGTCATCCTGTGCGATATGGGGAGTTCGCAGGTCGAACTTGCTTCAAAGATAAAAGAAGCTATAGTTATAGACCACCATAAACCCACAGGCGATTTAAATCACGTCCAGTTTAACCCTCATCTTGTGGGGATTGACGGTTCGTCGCAGGTATGCGCTTCCTGCGGCGCTTATCTGGTTGCAAGGCAGATGGGGGAGAACAGCGACCTTGCGGGGCTTGCGCTTGCGGGTGCCATCGGGGACAAGCAGGGTTTCGGTGGCTTGAACAAATTCATCCTTGATGAAGCGATTGAAAAAAAGGCAGTGACTGTTGCGAGCGGTCTTCGGATGGGGGACGAACCTGTTGAAGAATTGCTTGAGTATGGTATTGACCCTTATCTGGATATTACCGGCGACAGGGATAAGATCAAGGTTTTCCTCGATAAACTTGGAGTAAAAGGGCGGTTATCCCAACTTTCAGAGGAACAATTGATAAAATTTTCTTCAGCGCTCGTGCTGAAACTTGCAAAACAGAGTCCCGTTGCTGTAGATTCATTAATCGGCGAAGTTTACACCCTCAACAATGAAGTTGTGCCCAATATCTACGATTTTATAAATATCCTTAACGCATGCGGAAAGGATGAAAAAGCCGGTGTTGCCCTTGCGCTGTGCATGAGGGATGCGTCTGTGGCTGGCGAAGCCAAGGCGATTACCCGAGAAAACCAGCGCACTTTAATAAGTACAATCAAGAAAGCGCAGGCACAGATTAAGTCAGCGCGGAATTTCCGGTACGTGCTTCTCGATGATTCAGGCGGCACAGGCATAATAGCAGGCACGATGACCCGCTATCTCTATCCTGATAAACCCTTCGTTACGTTAAACGAGGTTGAGGGAAATATCAGGGTTTCAGCGCGCGGAACACGGAAACTGGTGGCTTCAGGGCTTGACCTTGCAGCAGCAATGCGGGAGGCATCAGCTCTGGTTGGCGGCATGGGCGGCGGGCATGATGTGGCTGCGGGTGCGACGATACCCAAAGGCACTGCTATGAAGTTCATTGATATTGTGGATTCCATAATCGAAAACCAGTTGAAGGGAAAAGCATGAAGATTAAAGGGAAATTGACGTTCAAAGGTGAAAATGCCGGGGAGCTTGTCAATATAATTGCCCGGTCGCTGGCGCCTGATAATGTCCCGGGGATAGAAACTATTGTAGAAGAAAATTCTGTTACTGTTATATTCTCGGCAGATAAGGTTGGGACGATACTTGCTTCGGTTGATGATTACCTTATGAATGCTAACATCGCCACTTCGCTATCTCGTGTTGTCAGGAGTGGAGATATAAAAAGCAACTTAGCTGCGGGTAGCGGTCAGGAGGCTATTCGATGACCCGTAAGTGTCGGGGTGGTTCAAACCTGTTGACTTAACGAAAACTGCATAGGTAATCAGGTGAAATTTACCACAAATATTCAAGCGTTCAAAGTAAGGTGAGGCGATCTCAATGCATATTACAATTTGGGATGGAATAATCGCAGGCGCTGCTGGTGGTGCCATAGCAGGGTTGTCTATTTGGGGTATAAATCTACTAATGGAAAAATATACTGAACATCGTGACAAAAAACGGTACCATCGCAAGAGCTCTGGCTTATCTTAATAATGGGGATGAAGCTACATCAGTTGAACTTGAAACAGGAACTGGCTTGCGTCAGCCTGAAGTAAGTATTGTAATGAGGCAGTTAAAGGAACGAGATTGGATAAATGAGCGGGAAGAGAAAAAGCAAGGTAATGGGAGACCGTATAAGATATACTCCCTGAAAAGTAGGGTTCAAGGAAAATTTAAACCGATAGATAAAGCAAGACTGAAAAAGAATGTTGAACCTTTATATTTCAGTCGTCTGTTAGCCTAAATAGGACTTCAAAAACTCTTTTAAGTTTTATTATCTCAACAGAGTTTCCTCAATAGTAAAAGCCTCTTTTCCGCAATCCACGCATGATACCATCGCAATTCCTTTGATGAAATCAGCGTTTCTTAGCTGTATTAAATGTTTGCAATTAGGGCATTTCTTCATTACAAATTCTGATTGAATTAAAGTCTCCATCATAATTATCAATTCTTAATGATTATTCGTTGATATAAGACTTGTCATGATTATCATTTGCATTCTTTATTATAGATGCTTTTTTGTCTTAGAAAATGTATTTACTGTCCTCAATACAGGTTTCACACTTTGATTAATATACATAGCTCATGCATAACGGTTTCATAGTAAGATATTGTATCTTGACATAATTACCAACACGAATTGAAACGGTCATGTTCTGAGTGAGCTTCATGGTCTTTGGCGAACCTGGTATGAATTTCTTTATCCAACGGCTATATTTGTTCTTGGTTTGGAAGGTTATCTCGCAAGTATTTCTGTTCCAGAGTTCGATCTTCCACCCAAAATCATCCTTTCACTTAATGAATGCAAAGATAGCGAGTTGATATGCTAAATATAAAGTGAAACTTTTATTCTACAATTATCCCGGCATATCCCACGACTGCCGCCAGATCACCAGTAGTATCCCCGCTCGTGCTGTATTTGAGCAACCATGCTTTCTTCGCGCCGAGGTTCTTTGTCGCTGTCAGCATTGCTGCAATCGCACCATACCCGCAGACCGAAGCATCCCGCTCATACAACTTTCGATAAAAAGCTGAAATATCCATATCAAGGATAGATTGTATAAAATACGCATCGTTCTCCCGCGCTACCTTATCAGGTTTGTAATGCGTGAAATCGCTCGATGCTATTATCACTATTTTCTTATTCACCTTGCGCGCCGCTTCAGCCAGTTCCACCCCTACATCCAGTGCTGTCTCCTCATCCTGCATTCCCATGCAGATAGGAACGATGCTGAAATCCCTGAACCTGTGCTGCAGGAAAGGAAGCTGCACCTCTATTGAATGCTCGTGTATGTGAGCACTTTCGTCCATGTCGATTATCTTCCTGGGAAGCGCCTTGATAAACTCCCTGTCAGGGCTTACCTCACCAAGAGGGGTGCTCCAGGTTTCAGAGGAAACAGAAACTGGAGAACCGTAACCTGTATGATTCGGACCTAGCAGCACAAAAGTATCAGCCTTGGGAAGGGAAGAATATACGTAAGCGGCTGTATTTCCAGAATAAATATAACCCGCATGCGGTACCACAGCCCCGAGAGCCGCTTTTTCAACTGAGGGTACGCCTGCAAAGCACCGGCTGAGCTCCCGTTCCAGGTCGTTTTTACTGCGCGGGTAGAACTGCCCCGAAACCGCAGGTGCTCTCATATCTCTGCTTCAAAATCAGCTACTGTATAAGTTATAGTGTCGCCCCTTTCCTCAAGCGTTTTCTTTGCAAGCAGCCAGTATATCAATGCCAAGGCTTTTCTTCCCTTATTATTTGTTGGAATCACAAAGTCCACATTGGATGTTGAATTATTGGTATCGCAAAGACCAATAACAGGTATCCCGACATTTACCGCCTCATTTACAGCCTGCATATCCCCCGCAGGGTCCGTCACCACAAGAATATCAGGTTCGATGAAAATATGCAGCTTCGGATTTGTCATGGTGCCTGGTATGAACCTGCCAGTTGCTGCCCTTGCGCCAATTACTTTCGCAAACATCTCGGAAGGATAATGACCGTATTGCCTTGCTGATACCACCAGTATCTTTTGCGGGTCGTATTTTGCAAGCAATTTTGCCGCAAGCCGTATTCGCTGGTCGGTTGCCTGTATGTCGAGGACATACAAGCCGTCAGTCCTCACACGATACACGAAGCGCATCATTTCTTTTGTCTTCTGCTGCGTACCAATATGAATTCCCGCTGTTAGATACTCGTCCTGGGGAATAATTGATTCATAACCAGTATCCTGTTTTACATCCTGTTTAATATCAATTACATCTTCCATTTTATTCACACCTTATGTGATTGTTTTCCTTTTATTGTTCTTTTCACTGTAATGGGGATTACTCCCATTTCCAATTCCATCAATGCAATGTCTATTGGTTCTTTCCTATCAACATCGATCAATACCGGGGCTCCCAGAGAAATCTGAAGTGCCCTAGCACCGATAACCCTGGCGCGCTCATATCGCGTTAACTTAGCTTCACTCACCTGCGTCACCTCAAAAACAAATTCCTGAAATCTTAATAAATGCAATTTTTACTATTTTTTCCCAGAGTCCCTCTGAGAGTGGTTCATGTTCTTTTCCGTTTGCCATGCCCTGAATGGGGTTGCTGAGATTTGAACTCAGGTCACGGCGTCCCGAACGCCATAGGATGGACCAGGCTACCCTACAACCCCTCCTCACTGGTACGGTGCAAGCAGGTCTACCAGCTCAACGTGCGTTAGCAGCATCCGCCTGCAGCAGTATCGTTCGATTCCGAGATCATCGAGTACTTTACCCGGGTCTTCAGTTTCTGTTCGTTTTTTGTATTCATCCCATACGCTGGAAATAACTTTCCCGCATGTAAAGCATCGCACCGGTATCATGTTTCACCTGTATGATTTCTGTCTTCTCTTTCTGGCGCCTCTGCCTCCGAATTTCTTGGGCAGTTTATAGCGGGTGTCGTTTACGAGCAGGCTTCTGTCGTACTGCGCCATCGCATCTCTTAGCGCTGTATCGTTTGCCCATTCCACAAGCCCCCTTGCAATTGCTGTGCGCACAGCGCCAGCCTGCCCGAAGATACCGCCTCCATGTACATTGACGTCGATATCCACGGTAGGAATAACGCTGCCTGCGAATTCAAGCGGCTCTGACATCTTCAGCCTGACCAGTTCAGGCTCTACGATTTCCAGGGGTTTCTTGTTTACCCTTATACGCCCTTTTCCTTCCCGTATGGTTGCACGGGCGATTGCGGTTTTTCTTTTTCCTGATGAATTAACGATCTTCATGTATAACACCTAAAATTTTGACCCAAGTTTCTTGCTCAACTCACCGAGCACAGTGTAATTACTGGTGCTGAGGCGCATGATACTTGCAGCCTCTATTGTATTGACTTGCTCTTTGCTCAATTCAGGCGGGACTCCAATATAAACCTTTAACCTATTATATGCTTCCCTTCCGGTCATCTTTGTATGGGGAATCATACCGCGGATAGTCCTTGATACTATCTGATCAGGACGCCTCGGGAAACGAGGGCCGAACTCGCGTGAACCTCTATCAACGTACCGTTTGTAACGGTCAAATGTAGTATCTTTTCTGCCGGAAATGATTGTTTTTTCTGCATTGATGATATTAATTTCTTCACCATTTAACAATCGCTGCGCGACTGTACTTGCCATTCTTCCCAGAATAAGATTATTTGCATCTATTACTGTCATGTTTTCACCCTATTAGCCTTACTCTGGAGCCTTCCGGATTCCTGTTCATAAGCTCATCGATAGTGAGGCAGGAACCTCCTGCTGCTGTTATCTTGTTTTTTGCACTTGCGCTGAAGCTCACAGCCGCTACTGTTAGCTTGTGATCCAGTTCGCCTGCCCCAAGGACTTTTCCTGGAATAAGTACCACATCTTTTTCTTTTGTGTACCTGTTGATCCTGCTGAGATTGACTTCAGAATAGTTCCGAGTTGGGCACTCAAGCCTCAATGCAATATCCCGCCATAGTGGTACTTCTTTTTCCCTGGATTGTGTTTTAAGACCTGATATCAGGTTTAATAGTTGTGTATTTGTTTTGTAATTGTGTTTCATTCTGTTCCTCCGTAAGACCATTGCTGGTCCGACTCACGCAAAACCAAAGTTTTGGTACCTTTCTTAAAGGTTTACTGCGTTCGGTTTAAACCATACGCCGCAAGCGATGCTTGCTACGGTTATTGTTGAACCATAAAAAGATGATTCAGACTTCCTCCTCAAGTAGTTTCATATTACATAAAGGTAACGCAATAGAAAACGAGCAATTGCTATACCATTAATGAAATGTTGATTTTGGATAAACCAATACTTTTTATTATCGTTTGGTTTGATAAACCACAGAGAGCACAGAGGACACAGAGAAATATACAACTCTCTGCTCAGCGTCCACTGTGGTGAATTATCTTACTTAAATTCATTTATCCAGAAGAAATTAAAAAGTCTCTTGAAACGAGCAATTGCGATAGCTAATGCGCCTGCAACAGCCCTTGCAAGCGGATGCGGTCTTGTCTTGCACCTGTGAGCGGCGCGCCAGGAAGCGGGGGCGCTCCCGTCTTGGGACATGTACGACGATTGAAAATTAAGTTAGAAAGGTATACGGCAAACGGCGAAGATAGAATATCTCTATATTTCCGGATTTATAGTCTGCAATCCTTCCTTTTCCGCAACAGAAGCAAGTTTTTTGTCAGCGCAGACAAAAGTAACTTTAAGCTTTTTCAGGCTGAGAGCAACCGCAAGCTGCAGTGAGTCCAGAGTTCTTATGTTTCTTTTCAATACCAGCATTATGCTATCTTTAATATGTTCCTCATCAAGCTCAAGAACAAGAAAATCCTTTATTGCATCATGGAAAAATTTTGATAGTGCAATATCCAGATCTTCTTTGGTTATTATTTTATCTTCCTTTTTTCTGTTAAGCGCGGAAACCAACTCGGTTATGGATATGCTTGAGATAACTATTGCCCTATCGTCTTCAGAAAAAATCTCGTCTATCTTGTCCGTTCCTTTTTCAGAATGATACCTCTTTACAAGCGCGCTCGTATCAAGAAAATAGAACTTCATGTTCTTTCAGATCTGCCTTCGATTATTTCTTGTGAAAGGGAATCGCTTATTTTGGCAAGCCTGCTTCTGACTTCATTAATATCAACTTCTCTCTTTATTTTTTTCTGCAGAAACTCTATGAGAGGAGATTTTTTGGCTTTAATGACAGCCAGATGAATTGTTGCTTTTAAAACGCCTGGCATGTTATCAACTACAGTGGAATCAAATCCAGATTTCATATTCTCACCAATATAGTAATGATCCTAATGGCATAAATAGGTTTATTTCTTTCTGGTTATCGATTCATCCCATCGCTCTGGCGCGCCATCCCATCAGCGGGCTTATCGCACCTCTGGCGGTGCGCACGGAAGCGGGGCGCTCGTGTATTGGGGCATAACGATAATGACAGTCGAGAGCGGGAGATGGATTTTTATGAGAGTAGAATAAAATTTAGATAAATTTATGTAATTGACTTCCGTATTAATCATGAATGAAAAAGCCAACATTATATTTATATGGCACGGTTCATAGCAGTAAAAAATCTAAAAGCGATTTAAGTAATATATTTAATCGCTATAAAATTGATGCAGTTTTAAGTGAAGGTGTTGAAACCCAATATCAAAAAATGTTTCAAAAAGAACCATTCTTGGCTTGTCCATATTGGGTATATTTTAACTGCATAAAAATTATGGGTTCTGAATTTACATTAGCTAAGGAACTTGCTAATAACTCAGAGATTCCAATTATAAATATGGATAAATCTTTAAATGAAATCATAGACTATTTTCATAAGCCTTATATTAATATAGTACTTATAATTATAATAGCGGACATACTTCTCGCCGTTGTGCAGTATTCCTATCATGGCGCGGTTCCATTATCAGCATGATGGACTGGAAACAGGGGTAATTTAATCTGGCAAAACACAAAATCAAGCAGCAGAGCATAAATTTTCATTTTAAATAAACCCCTAACGATAGTTTTATATACCTTGGTGTCAGACAGTATGTCAGACAAATGGCGGACAATTGTCGTACTGAGGGTACACAGGTGCGCGCCATCTAACCTCCCACAGGGAGTTACCAAAATGCAAAGAGTAACACTAAGGCTCCCGGAACAGCAATTAAAAATGATCGACGTATTGGTGGAGTATGGAGAATTTCCGTCCGCTAGCGAAGCAATCAGGACGGCTATCAGAGATTTAATCGATCAGCGAAGTGAAAAATTGGTTGGAAGGATGAAATTGTTCGATAAAGCACAGGAGCAATCAAAAAATGCAGATGCTTTCCTGCGCTTGAAAGAGGAGCAATAGAAAACAATCCGAGGGGATGAATAATATGGAATCATTCGTACAAGATGCACTTAAAATGGCAGAAAAAGAACAACTGTTAAAGCAAGCGGCGACAGGCGGAGCTGAAGAAGTAGAAGATTTCGGAACACCAAAAATCGTTGTTGTGGGATGCGGAGGCGGCGGCAATAATACAGTAAACCGACTTTATAACATCGGGGTAGCCGGCGCAGAAACCATCGCAATAAACACAGACAAGATTCACCTGGATATTACCCAGGCAGACAAGAAAATCCTAATCGGCAAATCGATAACACGCGGACTTGGCGCGGGCGGTTTCCCGGAAGTCGGGAAAAGGGCAGCCGAACTTGCAAGAGGGACGCTTGAAGATATCTTGAAGGAGGCAAACCTCGTATTTATCACAGCAGGTATGGGCGGCGGAACCGGTACAGGCGTTGCGCCTGTGGTTGCTCAGGTTGCCAAAGACCAGGGCGCCATCGTAATCGGGATGGTTACAAGCCCGTTCAAGGTTGAGCGGTCAAGGATGTTCAAGGCAGAAGAAGGTCTGGATGAATTGAGAAAAGCAGCAGATACAGTTATTGTACTTGACAACAACAGGCTGCTCGATTATGTGCCCAATCTCCCGATCGACCAGGCATTCTCGGTAATGGACCAGCTTATATCAGAAACCGTAAAAGGGATAGCTGAAACCATAACCCAGCCGTCATTGATAAACCTTGACTATGCTGATGTCAGGGCTATAATGAAAGGCGGAGGACTTGCGGTAATGCTGGTCGGAGAAGCAAAAGGACAGGACAAGGCAAAGGAAGTCGTGAGAGCGGCACTGAACCACCCGCTGCTTGATGTTGACACGAAGGGCGCAACCGGCTGCCTGCTGCACATCACAGGCGGAACGGACATGTCCCTCCACGAGGCAGAGCAGATCGCCTCTTCACTGACCTACGAACTTGACTCCCATGCCAATGTAATCTGGGGCGCAAGAGTAAAGAAGGAGTACGAGGGCAAAGTGCGCTGCATGGCTATAATGACAGGCATACACTCAGCCCAGATAATGGGACCGAAGAGCGAAGCAATCTCGGCAAGCTCTCCTGCTTTTGAGGAGAGAATCAGAGTCCCTGCGGGCAGGAACAAAGGTTCAATAATCGACCAGATAATGTAACACAGTACAAACATGTACTAAAGGCATAAGTCCGGCATGAATCTTGCCGGATTTTCTTTTTTTTTAATCACCAAAAATCAAGATACTTCTGTTGACATATTGATAGCTACCTCTGCGATATCCCCGCTGTAGCTCGCTATTCTCCCCATGCTGTCAAGCATCGTTTTCACTAAAATAGCTGCTTGAATATCTTCTATCTTGAATAATCCTTTTGAAATATCGGATTGAGATTTTTCAACCTTTTTCAGTTCATGAAAAACTGTCTCAGCCATTTCATCATTTCTTGTAAATAATGCCTGAACTGCTTTTTCGAAAGTCGCAATTACATTATTGTTAAGATCTATAAAATCATTCAGTTGCGTTTCTTTTTGAACCTCAAATAACTTGATGTAACTTTTTGCTATGTTTTCTATGTGGTCAGCAATTCTTTCAAGAACTTTTACCACTATCCTG
Source organism: Candidatus Methanoperedens sp. (assembly GCA_027460525.1). NCBI lineage: Archaea > Methanobacteriati > Methanobacteriota > Methanomicrobia > Methanosarcinales > Candidatus Methanoperedentaceae > Candidatus Methanoperedens > Candidatus Methanoperedens sp. The sequence continues at coordinate 7,029 of JAPZAS010000001.1, read as the reverse complement.
TACCCGAGGCAATCCCTTTGAGATTCTATCCCAAGTTTTTCCGCTATCTGCTGGTATTCTACAGCACTCTTAAGTTGCCTTACAACCAAAAAATAGAGCCTGTCGATTTCTTTCTCTCTTACTATTATATCTTTTGCCAGCCCGATATCCATGTTTTTTAAAGCCTTGCCAAGATCAAGAAGCATCGACCTGTCTATGGAGAACATTCGCTGGAGTATCTGCATTGTACTCATACGTTTGTAGTCAAGCATTATTTCAAGCGTCATTGCTTCGTTGGTATCCTCGACTATTTCCACACCTATCATATAGTCCAGAATATTCCGAATACTCTCTCTGTATGCAAGATGATCCTTCCTGTCCAGCTTTATCTTGATTGTATCATAACCCACCAGATAAAAAGCGATTAATATCCGTTCAAGGGCTTCGCTTGATGTTATTTGTGAGATTTTAATTTCTTTCGTTCGTGACTCTTTTTCAATTACACTGGTCTCGATCAGCAATGAACTGCCATGTTCCGTAACCACAACCGAATCTCCCGGCTTCAGGTTAGTCTTCTTAACCCATTTTTTGGGCAGTGAAATTACATAGGTCGAACCGCCGCTTACGTAAACTTTACGTGCTTCCATATTATCTTTACTCTACTGATAGTCTATATATATAGATTATTGGAATAAAATGTACTGTCAAGTCTTCGTCAGCTAAAAGTGCGGCGCCGTTTTTCCTATATCAACCAATACTGATTTAATAAATTATATAATAATAGCAACCGAAGACTTGACAGAACCACCGATGGACAACCTATTTAATGGCGACAATGAATTAAGCTAAGGCAGGTAAAGCAATATGGCCGAATATACTATTGAATCCCTACTTAAGGAAAAACGTATATTTAACCCTGCACCGGAATTTAGCAAAAAAGCATATATAAAAAGTTTTGAAGAATATAAAAAAATTTATGAAGAATCCATTAAAGACCCTGCTTCTTTCTGGGCGCAGAAAGCGGAAGACCTTGTCTGGTTTAAAAAATGGGACAGTGTTTATTCATGGGAGCCTGAAAACGTAATATGCAGGTGGTTTGAAGGGGGAAAATTGAATGCATCGTACAACTGCCTTGACAGGCATCTTTCTTCACGCGGGAATAGAATAGCCATATTCTGGGAAGGCGATAACGGCGACACCGAGAGTTATACCTACGCACAATTGCATAAAGAAGTATGTAAATTCGCAAACGTCCTGAGGAAAAAGGGCATCAAGAGGGGCGATAGGGTGGCAGTTTATTTGCCGATGATACCGCAGCTTGTGATTTCGATGCTTGCATGTGCAAGAATCGGCGCCATTCACAACGTGGTATTCGCGGGTTTCAGCGCCGATTCACTGCGCGACCGCATTCGTGACAGCTCATGTAAGATGGTTATCACGGCAAACGTGGGCTTGCGGGGAGGTAAGACAGTGCCCCTTAAAGAGAATGTTGACCGGGCGCTTGATAGTAGCGTGGAAACGGTGATTGTTTATAATCGCACCGCTTCCAGCGTAAATATGCAAAAAGGGCGAGATTTCTGGTGGCATGAAGAGATGTCTTCCGTCTCTCATGAATGCGAACCTGAAGCGATGGATGCGGAGGACCCGCTATTCATCCTGTACACAAGCGGCAGTACGGGCAAGCCAAAAGGTGTGCTGCATACCACAGGTGGATACCTGCTATATGTATTGCTGACCTTCAGGTGGATATTCGATTACCGCGACGGGGATATATACTGGTGCACCGCAGACTGCGGATGGATAACAGGTCACAGCTACACGGTATATGCACCGCTGGCAGCGGGGGCGACCGAGCTTATGTTCGAAGGGGTGCCGGATTATCCGAAACCCGACAGGTTCTGGGAACTCGTTGAAAAATATAAGGTTACGATTTTCTACACCGCCCCCACCGCTGTCAGGGCAATGGAAAAATGCGGAGATAACTGGCCAAAAGGAAGAGACCTTTCAAGCCTCAGGCTTCTTGGAACGGTAGGAGAACCCATAAACCCGGAAGCATGGCTCTGGTATTATAACATTATAGGGAACCGACGATGTCCCGTAGTTGATACGTGGTGGCAGACCGAGACAGGTGGCATACTTATCACCCCCCTTCCGGGGGCAACACCCCTTAAGCCGGGCTCTGCTACATTTCCTTTCCCTGGTATCGAACCCGTAGTTTTGAGAGCCGATGGCAAAGAAGCGGATGTCAATGAAGGGGGGCAGCTTGTTATCAAGAAACCATGGCCCGGGATGATGCGAACTGTTTACGGTGACCACAAGCGTTTCAAGGAGAAATATTTCACCACCTTCCCGGGATTATACCAGACCGAGGACGGAGCAAGGAAAGATGAGGATGGTTATTACTGGATAATGGGAAGATTAGATGATATTATAAAGGTTTCAGGGCACAGGCTCGGAACCGCGGAAATCGAAAGTTCACTTGTGTCCCACAATGCAGTTGCCGAAGCGGCGGTTGTGGGTTATCCGCATGAGGTAAAAGGAGAGGCTATCTATGCATTTGTCACGCTGAAGGAAGGCAAGGTAAAAAGCAACGAATTGAAGTCAGGACTCATAGCTCATGTCAGGAATTCCATAGGCCCGATTGCAAAACCTGAGAAACTTCAATTTGCGGATGCGCTTCCCAAGACGCGCTCGGGGAAAATCATGAGGAGAATCCTCCGGAAAATTGCATCAGGAGCTATTCATGATCTCGGGGATATTACCACGCTGGCAGACCCTTCTGTGGTTGATGCGCTTGTGAAGGAGAGGGAATAAAGTCTAACTTAGATTTAACAATGGTTTTCTGACTTCATCATTTTATTTTTAAATTCCTCATAATTTTTTTCAGAGCAATATCTTACAAGAATGATATTGATGACAGGTCCAGACCCTGGTTTATTGCCACACTGCCAAATAATGGATAGTAGTTATGGGATAATTTTTCTTTCCGATTCTTATCGACATTACGATTCTTCTTCCATTAGATTCAGAGTGCCTTCGGTTGTATCTTCATGGTATTGAATAGAGAATCCCATTCTCTCAAGAAGTTGAATCGCTCGATGATTATCAGGCAACATTATCGCATGGACTGTTTCAATTTTTTTGTCCTTGCAGATTTCAATCATATAGTCCACCATTTTAGATCCCAGCCCAAGACCCTGCCATGGATCAGCAACAATGAAAGCAATTTCTGCTTTTTTCCCATCAGGCTCAATAATAAGCCTCACCACACCTATGATTTTCCTTTGATCATCCTCAATTAATTCTGCTACTATGGCCATTTCCCGATAATAATCAATATTGCAATACCGGACCCGAAGCTCGTGAGGAGTATCCTTGATAACTTCAAAAAGCCTGTAGTGCAAGGATTCTTCTGAGAAGTGCTGGAACATTTCTAACCACATTGGTTCATCTTCCGGCTTTATGGGTCTTAGAATGACGGTGCGGCCGTCCATGAGTATCCATGGGATTATATATTTCTCAGGATATGGACTGATCACAAGGTGTTCATGGGCTCTGAGTTTTTCGAACACATTTTCTTTATCTATCACCACGCGGGCATCAAGAACAAAAGCCTCTGTTTCATCTATAAATAATGGATTAATATCAACTTCTTTAATTTGAGGAAAATCAACAAGCATCTGGGAAAACCGAATCATGATTTCTTCAAGCAAGTTAAGATTTGCAGGCAGCTTATTTCTATAACCCTTTAAGAGTTGATAAACAATTGTTTCCTCCATTATTCTTCTCGCTAATGTTTGATTTAACGGCGGAAGCCCAACGGCAACATCTTTAAAAAGTTCTACACCAATACCACCCATTCCAAACAGGATTACAGGGCCAAATAACCTGTCGGTTTTTGCTCCCAGGATAATCTCATATCCTTTTTTTATCATGGATTGAACTGTAACTCCCTGAATCCTGGCTTTCGGATTATAATCTTTTGCCCGTTTAATAATGTCATCAAATGCAACTCTTACCTCCGCCTCAGAATTAATATTTAGAACGACCCCTCCGGCATCTGTTTTATGTACTATTTCCGGTGATAATACCTTCAGAACCACTGGAAAACCTATCTGGGAAGCCGTAGTAACTGCTTCATCTGCGTTTTTTGCCACCACTGTTTTCACAACCGGAAAATTATAATCTTCCAGAAGGTTCTTTGCTTCCATTTCGGTCAATATTTCCCTGCCTTCTTTTGCCGCATTTCTTATGATAATCTCCAGGGGACGTCTGGGCGGTATGCTATTTACAGGCAGTTCGGCAGGTGTTTCATAAAGCAGTTCAAGATTCCGTTTATATTGATACATGTACATGAAAGTTGCAACTGCCTGTTCCGGTGTGGAATATGTCGGAATGTTGTTATCAATAAGAATATGGTTTGCCTCTTCTACATCTTCGTAACCCATGAATGATGTCAATATGGTTTTACGATGTTCTTCATTCCTGACTACTTCCACAACCGTTTTTGCAACATCAGCAGGATCTGCAGTTCCCTGGGGGGTATGGATTATTAAAATCGAGTCAATGTTCTCGTCTCTAAAACATGCCTCCATAGATGCTTTGTATCTGTCGGAACCTGCATCTCCCAAAAGATCGATCGGGTTTCCTTTACTCCAATAACGAGGTAAAATACCGTCAAGCATCTCCATCGTTTTTTCGCCAAGCTTTGCAAGCTTCCCCTTTCTTGCTAAAAGCGCATCCGCAGCCATTACTCCCGGACCGCCTGCATTCGTGATAATAACAAGGTTCTGTCCTTTAGGAAGGGGATGAAGACCTAAGACTTCGGCGCAATTGAAAAGGTCGGCAATTTCCTCAACACGTACTATCCCGGCACGTTTAAATGCAGCCTCATACACCATATCTTCACCGGCAAGAGATCCCGTATGCGAAGCTGCTGCTTTTGCACTTTCACTAAACTTTCCGGCCTTTACCACGATTATGGGTTTCGTCCTTGCAAAGTGCCTCGATGCACTCATGAATTCCCTGGCATCGGTTATCCCTTCAATATACATCAATATGCTCGTTGTCTTAGGGTCAGTTCCGAAATAGTCTATGAGATCCCCAAAGTCCACGTCAATCATCGAACCCACTGAAACGAAATTACTGAATCCGATGTTCTCATGGGCTGCCCAGTCAAGAATTGCTGAGCCTAATGCACCGCTCTGTGAGATAAATGCGATATTGCCCGGTTTTACCAATTTTTTTAAGAAAGTTGTATTAAGATTGATATCCGGGCGGATGATACCAAGACAGTTGGGTCCAATAATTCGCATGTTATATTTCTTTTTTAACTCGATAATCTTATCTTCAAGTGCTTTTCCTTCTTCCCCTACTTCTTTAAAACCGGCTGAAATAATGATCAGTCCTGGTATTTTCGCTTTTCCGCACTGCTCCACCACTTCGATTACGGTTTTTGCAGGTGTTGCGATAATAGCAAGGTCAACAGTCTCTGGAATTTGACCAACGCTTTCGTAGGCTTCCAATCCAAGAATCTCAGGTTTATGAATATTGACTGGATACACTTTTCCTGAGTATCCTGCTTTTGTGAGATTTTCCATTAATATATATCCAACAGAATCCTTTTCATCACTTGCTCCGACCAGTGCGATGCTTTTTGGATGAAAAATCTTATCAAGATTTGAAATAACCATAGCTATCCCCTAATTCAATCATTTGTTACAGTAAATATGACTTTTGCAATATTAGTCTTACCCCCACATTTTTGATCCAATTCCCAGTCATGGTACCCTATCAATTGATTTTTCGGGAAAGCTCTTAATACCTCTATATACTATATGCATCTATATACAGTATAGAGGATACTTTATTGTGTTGATGGGGAAAACATAATATCAATTTGAAAAATATAAACATGCCTCTGCTTAATGTCATGGCAGAGACGGATCATCTTGTTCCCAACGATGCAAGCAAACCGCTAAACGACGCAGTGTCAAGCGAAGATCAGGAGACATAGGTGTTCCCGACAGGTCACATTGGTATCTTTGTGGGCTCAAAGTCCCAGAAAAAGGTCTGCTCCAGGATTGCGGCGTGGTTAAAGCCAAGGTCGGTCATGAAAGGAACAGGAGACGTGAAACTTGAACAGAGCGGGAAGAAGTATCTATACGCAAAAGAAAAAGTCGTAGAACAAAAGGAGTATAAAAATGAGACTTGAAAACAAGGTCGCAATTATTACGGGCGCAGGAAGCGGTATTGGAAGAGAGACTGCACTGCTTTTCGCGAAAGAAGGGGCAAATGTAGCATTAACTGGAAGGACTGTAGAGACAATAGGACAAGTCTGCGAAGAGATACATAAAAACGGGGGAAAGGCGATCTTTTTCCGGGGAGATGTTTCAAAAAGAGAAGATATGGATGAAGTTGTCAATAAAACTGTCAAAGAATTTGGGCGAATTGACATTTTAATAAATAATGCCGGCGTTAACCAGGATGCCCTTCTGACAAAAATGACCAGGGAACAATGGAATGGGGTAATTAATATCGATCTTACCGGGGCTTTCAATTGCATCCAGGCGGTGGCTGATATAATGATCAACCAGGGAAATGGTGTGATTATTAATGCATCATCCATTTCAGGGATATACGGCAATATCGGGCAGGTCAATTATGCGTCTGCAAAAGCGGGATTGATCGGACTGACAAAGACCCTTGCAAAGGAACTTGGGAAAAAAGGGATACGGGTCAATGCAATAGCACCAGGATTTACAGTTACACCCATGACCTCGAAGGTACCTGAAAAAATTCTTAATATCATGATAGAAAAAACTCCTCTACACAGGCTTGCCGAACCCAGGGATATTGCGTATGCATATCTGTATCTCGCGTCAGATGAGGCGAGGTTTGTTAACGGGGCAGTACTTTCCGTGGACGGAGGTTTGACCATCTAAATGTATATACCAAAAATGATATTTTTTACAAAAGGCGATTCGGAATAAAAGGGGTAAGAAATCTATATAGATTATATAATTTACTAAGATAATCTTTATTTTGTTA